>JAEZGD010000308.1 GCA_023417165.1 Planctomycetota bacterium | reverse complement strand
ATGTATCACTGGTTAGGTGGTGCGGGACCGCCGTGGTACAGCGAAGGCATGGCCGAGCTGCTCGGCACGCATCGCTGGCAGGATGGCAAACTGCAACTGGGCTATTCGCCTCGCAATAAAGAAGAGGTGCCCGAATGGGGTCGCGTCCGCATCCTGAAAGACGCCTACAAAGCCAACCGGGCGTTGCCACTGCACGAGGTCTTGAAGCTGCCGCCTGATGCGCACAAAAGCAACGACGCTTACGCGTGGAGTTGGGCGGCCTGCACGTTCTTCGATCAGCATCCGCGCTATCAAGAGGCGTTTCGCAATCTGCGTCACAAGACGCAAGATGTCAGTCTCGACTTCACGACCGGCCTGCTCGAAAACTTCCGCGACGATGCGCTCGCGATGCAGACCGAGTGGCAGCTTTTCATCGCCCATGCCGAATATGGCTACGACGTCGCGCGCAACGCGCTGGCCGTTAAGCCCGCAGCGGCGTTACCCACTGGCGGCGCCAAGGTCGAGATCGCTGCTGATCGCGGCTGGCAATCGACCGGCCTGGTGCTGGAAGCGGGCAAGACTTACAAGCTGACCGCCAGCGGACGCTATAGCCTCGGCAAAGAACCGAAGGAGTGGTGGTGCGAGCCCGGCGGCGTGACGATTCGTTATCACCATGGCTTGCCGCTGGGCATGCTGGTCGCCGCCGTCCGCAACGACAGCGTGCCCGCTTCGCCGAGCGAACTGCTGCAACCGACGCCCATCGGCCTCGCCGCCGAGCTGACTCCCACCAGCACCGGCACCCTCTGGTTGAAGATCAACGAGCACGAATCCGAGTGGGCAGATAATGAAGGGAAGGTGGAAGTGGAGGTGAGGGAGTAAGTTCCAAGGGCCAAGTGCCAAGTGCCAAGGAAATCGAAGGCATTTGCTGGCTTGGAACTTGGCGCTTGGTACTTCTGCCTACTTCGCTCCAAACAACGCCAGGCTCGCCGTAAAGCCGTGAATGAAGTTCTTGCCGCCGACGGGGCCGAGTTCGCCTTGGGCGAAGAAGCCGGCGATGGGCACGTCGCCGAGGTATTTTCGCACCATGGCGGCGTCGTGATGCGGCTCGCCGAACAGGCGTTGCCCGCGACCATTGCAAGTGAACAACAGCCCGCCGAGCGACTGCGTCTGCGCCGCTTGCACCTGGCTTAGGCATTGCGCCAGATCGTCGTCGGCAGTTTGGGCGTCGCGAATGTGAAACTGCACCGTCTGGCCGACGCGGAAGTAATCACCGACCGCGATCGCGCCGGACTGCGGATCGTGTCCGATCACGTTACGAACCAAGAAGTCGCCTGGCTCGAACCGCTCGCGATACTCGCTGACGACGCGACCTAGATGCAGTGCCCGCTGCACGAGTGCTTGCTCGTGATTCGGCAGTTCGTCGAAGATTTCTTTCAACACCAACAGCGCCGGGCGGCCGCCAAGTTCCAGAATGACGTTCCCTTCGGCCTTCGTGACGATCAATGGCTTGCCGATCGGCCGACAACCTTGCGAGATCACAGTGCGGATGGCAATGTCGCCGCTGAGCAAACAGCCGACTGCGCCGCTGTCGAAGACTTGCCGCCCGAGCAGCAGGCGATTCTCGCCGGGCGTGGCGCCGCCGCTGGCCATGCCTCCCACGACCGGCACGCCAGGGCGATCTTCGTTCAAGCGTTCCAGCACGACTTCGATCGGAAAGCTGAACGGGTCGCCGAGCGCCAGCATCGTCGTATCGGCAGGCCATGCCGCTTCGTAATCGCCAGGCCAGCCGGTGATGAGATTGCCGTCCGGCGTGCGTTCGAAGGCCAGGTGCATCGGCGTCAGCGTCACGCCAGGCAGATGCGCGAGCCACAGGCTGATTCCCGTTTCGAATTCGACCTCACGCCCCGTGCCGACCAGCGACTCGGCCGTGCAACCGATCAGCGTTTCGGTTTCGAGCCGATCGCAGAGCGCGCTTGTGATTTGCTGGCACTCGCCAGCGCGGTCCGGCGAGACAAATACCACCGCCAGGTCGACACCGCCGGTCAATTGCTGTCGGGCGGCACACACTTCATCGAGCGCGGCATTCAGATCAAGCCGCGTTGATAGCGCGGCGGCAAATTGGGGCGTAGACATCGTAAATCTCTCTCACAAGCAAGGCGAATCCCTGCATCATAACCGAATCGCACGCCCCGTCTTATCCCCTCGATTTGCCTTACCTCGCACAAGTCCGATACATTATCTAGCAGGGAACTCACGGAGGCTTGGATCATGCGGCATCTTCTTTTCTGCGGCGGTTGCCTGCTCGGCATGCTGGGCCTGGCCACTTCGGCGCACGCACAAGCGGTGCAGTTGCCGACGTTTCGCTCATTTGGCGTGCAGACTTCGGTCAGCGTGCCGGACCGCGGCGGCATGGTGCTGGGCGGCGTTAATAGCGCCAGCTCTGGCAGCACGACGCGTGGGTTTGGCCCGCTGCGCAGCCGAGCCAGCGGCAGCAGCGTGGGAGCCGCCACCACCAGCGTGCATGCGACCATCATCGACCATCGCGAATGGGACGAAGCGGTGCTGGCCGAAGCCCGTCGCCGCCGAGGCGACGAAGTGACGAGCTTCACAGACGTCGCCGCGCCGACCGTCGATCCTCACACGGCCGCCAAAGCCGCGCGCCTCTCGCGCCAGATTGCCCAGCGGGCCGATCGCCCTGCTGCGATGCCAACCAGCACGGTGACGTCGTCGCTCGCCGAGGTGCGAGCTACGGCTGCTGCCCGTCAGCAAGCCAGGCTCCGTGAAGCCGCCGAGAAATTGGCCGCAGGCATCGCGTCGGAAGAGGCCGGCAAGCTCGCATCGGCCCGCGGTTATTACGAATCCGCCATCCGACTGGGCGACGAAACCATTCGCGCCGAAGCCGCCGCGCGGCTTGCACCGATTGCATTGCCGTCAAAGCGTTTGCCGCGCGTGGGCGGCAGGCCTTAACCGTCGCACTTGCCGGGGCGCGCCATGCAAGACGACTCTTCGTTTCTGGCCGCAATCGCCGCCGATCGCGAGAACGACGATTTGCGGCGGGTGTATGCCGATTGGCTCGAGGAGCAGGAAGACGACCGCTGCGAATACCTCCGGGCGATGTGCGAGCTCGTCGCCATGCCGCCGCTCAAAACGCCGGAGCGCGAACGCTTGCTCCATGCGGTCAACGAATACTATGCCCTCTACGGTTGGGAGTGGGCGTACAGCATCGCGCGCCGCTTCGATGTGATATTGCACACGATCGATCGCCAACCAATGCTGCGCCGACTGCTGATGGTTGTACAGGAGATCACTGGGCTCAATGACTTCAACGCCATGGACCTGGTGCGCGGCATGCCCAACACTGGCCGCTTCCGCACCGATCCGCGCCGCATCATTCAAGTCAGCCAGTGGGAAACCGCCTGCGAAATCGCGGCTCGTCTGCGCCAACTAGGAACCACCGTCACCATCATCCCCGCCACCGAACTCGTCGAACGCGTCAATCTCGGCCTCGGCGTACGCCACAGCCCCTATCAGTAGCGTATTTCAGTAGCCCGCTCGCTCCGCGAGTGGAGAATCTCTGCGGAAATCATGCAGTGCGACGAATGCCAGCCAGCAGCAAAGTCAACTTCCTTCGCAACAGACAAACCACGCCCAGATTTGCTGCTCGGCGGAGCGAGCGGCCTACCGAACGCCAATAGGAAGCAGAAATGACCGGAGGCAATCGCTTACCT
Source organism: Planctomycetota bacterium (assembly GCA_023417165.1). Classification (GTDB taxonomy): domain Bacteria; phylum Planctomycetota; class Planctomycetia; order Pirellulales; family Pirellulaceae; genus JAEZGD01. Next base: position 652 of record JAEZGD010000308.1, on the reverse strand, counting down.
CGTTGGCTACTGGCTGTGGCGTTTGCGCTGTTAGCCGCTGTCGTGCTGATTCCGTTGGTAATGTTTGCTTGGAATCTGCAGCATCAGCGTGCCCTGCAAGTTGCACTGGAGGAGGCTGGGGGCGTCCACCTTTTTACGCACCAATCGCACTGGCTAAGTGACTGGCTTCCGGAATCACTTGCCGACCACCTGCCGGCAGCGAAGGTTGAGCTAACGCTCTACTATAACGACGGACTAGAGCAATTCCGCAACGTTGCTGGCAGGCTGGAAGGTGTTAGCTCCCTTTCCTTTAACTGGTGCCCCTTAACGGAAGAAGACTGGCAGGCGATTTTTCGCGAGCGTCAACTGGAAGAACTGGATTTATTGGAGCTACCGATAACCGCGCAACAACTCGGTCAACTACAAACCATGCCGCATTTACAGCGTCTATCCATCGATCAAATCCCTTTGACGGATGAATCGCTGGTTCACTTCGCAAACTGCCCGGCGCTGACACACCTCGTTCTACGCCATACCAAGGTCAGCCTGCCAGCGATCGAGGCGTTTGCTGCCGCTCATCCACACATCACGGTGGGTTGGAATCGCAAGTTAACGTATGACGAAGACTGCATCTGCAATGAACTTGAGTCACTTGGACTCCGCATCCAAACGA
>JAEZGD010000287.1 GCA_023417165.1 Planctomycetota bacterium | reverse complement strand
GTCTCGACCTCTGCCAGGCGTCGACGTTGTTCTCCTACTTGCTGCCATTTCGATTGCGTTCTCTACGTGCAAAGGTCTTGCTGACCATTGTGACGGCGTTGGGCCTGCTGGCGCTCGCCGCAGTTTGGCGCATTACCTATGTCTATGGCAGCAAGCTCGAACAGGAGCTTGCCTCGCGGGCCCACACCCTGGCTAACGCGGTAAGCTATCAGGCGGCGACGGCCGATTCGCCCCAGGAATTGCAGCGTTTTGTGACGGCCGTTAGCGACGCGCCCGAAGTGACGCGCGTCGTGGTGGTATCGACCGATCCAGATCAACTCATCGCCGACAGCACACCCCAGCAGCACATCGACGAAGCAACGCTCGCTGCGCTGTTCGATGCCGCGCGACACAGCGCTGATTCGAGCTCAGTGAATTGGCGCACCCACCGATTCCATTGGTATGCGCCCACCATGGTCGCCACGCCCGAAGGCACTGGAGCCTCCCTCAGCAAGGGCGCCGTGCTGGTGCAATACACCACACATGGCATCCAAGCGGAACTAGGGGTGGTGCGGATGCGGATTCCGATCGCGATGGTGTGTCTGGTGCTGCTCACTTCGGCGGTAACTTATGCCGTTCTGCAGCGGTGGGTGCTACGACCCGCGCACGACCTGGTCGATGTGATCTTGCGGCGCGCCGCTGGGCAAAGCGAAGCCTTCACACTGGTGCATTCCGACGACGAATTGGGTCGCGTTGCCAGCGCGCTGAATGCAATGCTCGATGCGCTCGATCGTAAAGAGACCGAGCGTCAGCGCGCGCTGCTGTCGCTTTCGGCCAGCGAAGCCCTGGCGCAAAAGCTTTCGATGGTCGCCAGCCGCACCGACAACGGCGTCGTGATTACCGATCCGCAAGGACGCATCGACTGGATCAACGACGGCTTCACGCGGATGACCGGCTACACGCTGGACGAAGTCCGCGGCCAAAAGCCAGGCGATGTGCTGCAAGGCCCGGCATCGAACGAAGTGACGGTGCTGTTCATGCGCGAACGCCTGGCCGCTGGCGAATCGTTCGCGACCGAGATCGTCAACTATCACAAGAGCGGCACGCCGTACTGGGTGAACATTGAGGTCCAGCCGATCCATAACGATGTCGGCGAAATTACGCATTTCATGGCCATTCAGCGCGATATCACCGCGCAGCGCGAAGCCCAATCGGAGCAGCAAAAGTTCGTCTCGCTCGTCGAGAATGCCGGCGACTTCATCGCGATGACGACGCTAGAAGGACAATTCACCTACGTGAATCCCGCCGGCTGCCGGCTCGTGGGCATGACCGGATTGGGACAAGCCGTCCGCACTGAACTGGGCGGGTTGGTCCCCAGCGAAGGCGTCGAGTTTCTGCACAGCCAGGTAATTGGCACGGCTCTGGCTGCCAACCAATGGACCGGCGAGTTGATCTTCCGTCACTTGCAGTCTGGCAACCGCATCGACGTACAGGCGACGGTGTTCGTCATTCGCGATCCGCGCAATGGCCACTCGATCTGCCTGGCGATTGTGGCGCGCGATGTCACCGAGCGAAAACGGGCAGAATCTCGCCTGGTGCGTTCACATCAAGAGATTGCCGCCGCGCGCGTCTTGCTCGAACATCAAACCCAAGCCCTGCAACGGCAAAACGAAGAATTGCAACAGGCGCGCGAAAAAGCCGAAGCCGCCGCCCAGGCGAAGAACGCATTCTTGGCCAACATGAGCCACCAAATCCGCACGCCGATGAGCGCCATCTTGGGCTATGCCGAGATGCTCTCCTCCAGCGTCCAACGCCCCGAAGAGGTTGACGCGGTCAACGTCATTCAACGCCACGGCGAGCACTTGCTGGCGATCATCAACGACATTCTTGACCTGTCGAAAATCGAAGCCGACCGCATGCACACCGAGCACTTGCCGGTCGACCCGCGCGAAGTGCTGCATGACGTGTTGTCGCTGATGCGTGTCCGCGTACAGGCGAAGCAACTGGAATGTTCGGCGCATATCGCCAGCGACGTGCCGGCGCGCGTGATGACCGACCCGACGCGACTGCGACAGATCCTCATCAATCTGCTCGGCAACGCTATCAAGTTCACCGAACATGGCAGCGTGACGATGGAACTGAGCATCGATCGCACCAACCCAGCGATGCCCCAGTTGTACTTCGATGTGCGCGACACCGGCATTGGCCTGAATCCCGAACAAATCGCCACGCTCTTTCAACCGTTTGTCCAAGCCGACAACTCGATGACGCGACGCTTTGGCGGCACGGGACTGGGGCTGACCATCAGCCAGCGCTTCGCGCAAATGCTCGGCGGCAGCATCACCGTCACCAGCGCGCTGGGCGAAGGCAGTACCTTCCGCGTTTCTATTGCTTGCCAAGAGCCGAGCACAACCGCCACTTGCAATGCTGCTCCGGTGCCAACGCCCGCGGCGACGCCGATCGCCACCGCCCCGCCCTCGTCGCTGGTTGGCAAGTCGTTGCTAGTGGCCGAAGACGGCCCCGAGAATCAACGCATCATCGCGCTCTTGCTACGCAAGGCCGGGGCGACCGTCACCGTCGTCGAAAATGGTCAACTGGCTATCGAAGCGGCGCAGACCGACACGTTCGACGCCATCTTGCTCGACATGCAGATGCCAGTCATGGATGGTTACGACGCCGCCGCCGCGCTCCGTGCGCAAGGCTATACCGGGCCGATCGTCGCCCTGACCGCCTTGGCGATGGAAGGCGATCGCGAGAAATGCCTGGCCGCAGGTTGCGACGACTATGCGACCAAGCCGCTCCAGCGTCAAACGCTGCTGACATTACTGGAAGCGCAACTAGCGCGTGCGGCTTCCTCGCCCGCGCAGGCATAGCGTTATTCGTGACGCAAGGCCTCGATCGGATCCATCTTGGCGGCCCGAACCGCCGGATACAGGCCAAATATGATGCCGACGCCCACCGCGATGCCGAAGGCGATCGGAATCGAGAGCGGCACAATCACCGGCTTCACGCTGCGAGCCACGTCCGGCAGCGTGGCGAAAAAGTCGGGCGCCCAACTAGCCGCCATCCAGCGCACCCACTGAATGATCGCTGGGCAAAGTAAGCCGCCGATCACGCCGACGGCCCCGCCCACGACGCTGAGTGCAATCGTTTCGACCAGGAACTGGCGAATGATATCGCTGCGCCGCGCGCCTAGCGCCCGGCGAATACCGATCTCGCGCGTGCGCTCGGTAACCGTCGCCAACATGATGTTCATGATGCCAATGCCGCCGACCAGCAGCGAGATCGCCGCGATCAATCCCATAAAGACCATGAACATCAACTGCGTGGTGCGGGCCTGCTCCAACAGTTCAAGCGGCACCACCGTCGCCACGTCTTGCATCCGGCTGTGCCCCTTGAGCGTTTCGTCGATCAGCTTGGCGGTGCGCAGCACGTTCTTTGCGTCGTCGACCCGTAGCGTGACTTGCGTCAGTTCGACGATCTCGGCCTCAAACGAGCCGCTGCGGCGCGTCGTTACCATGTCGCCGACACGCTTGCGCAGCGTCGAGATCGGGATATAGACGTCGTTGCTGAAATCTTGCGAATCGAGCGAACCGCCAATCGCGGCCGTGGGCGAACGCTTGGCGACAATGCCCACAATTTTGAAGAATGTCTGGTTCTCGGGCAGGTAAATCGACTTGCCGATTGGATCTTCATAGCGAAAGAGGCGCTCGGCGACGCTGGATGCGATCACGCAGTGACTGAGCGCGGCTTCTTCGTCCGCATACTCCAAAAACCGCCCCTCTTGCAGATGCAACTGCGTGACATCGGCGTAGTCGGGCGTGCAGCCAACCAGGCGGCCATCGACCGAGCGATCTTGATAGCTGAACTGCCGCCGCAGTTCGCGAATGGGAATCGCTTTCGTGATGGTGCCGATCGTATTCTTCAGGCGTTCGTAATCGCTGCGCTTCAGACCATACTCGGTCGGCGCGCGAGAAGAGTTCTGCGGCATCGCCGTAGTCGGCGGCTTGATCGAACGAACGATGATGTTAGTCGCGCCGAGGCTTTCGATCTGGCGGCGCGCCTCTTGGCTGATCCCTTCGCCAATCGCCAAGAGCCAAATGACGCTCGACACGCCAATAAAGATGCCCAGCACCGTCAGCGCAGAGCGCAGCGGATGCAGCAGCAGACTTTTGATGCCGAGAATCCAGGTGCGAAAGAACAGCATGAAACGCAGGGACAGAGGTAAACGGACAGTTAGCGTTAAGGCGTTGCTTCCGGCGCTGCGCCAATAACGGCGCGAGCAGGCCGGTCGAGCAGCGAGACGCGCGTCTCGTTGCGAATATCGGTTTGAATCAGACCATCACGCAGGCGCACGACGCGCTTGGCATGCGCGGCGACTTCGTCTTCGTGCGTCACCAAAATGATGGTTTTGCCTTCGTTGGTATTCAGACGTTCGAACAGCGCCAGAATGTCTTCCGTGGTGCGCGAATCGAGGTTACCAGTCGGTTCGTCGGCCAGAATATAGTTAGGATTGTTCACCAGGCTGCGGGCGATGGCGACGCGTTGTTGTTGACCACCCGAAAGCTGCGTCGGGCGGTGATACAAACGCTCGGCCAAGCCGACCATTTCGGCCAGCTGGCGGCAATACTCGCGATCGACGGTCCGGCCCTGGTAATAGACCGGCACTTCGATATTTTCGAGCACGGTCAGTTGCTGAATCAAATTGTACGACTGAAAGACGAACCCGATCCGCGACGCACGAATGTACGAAAGCTGATCGTCGTTCATCCGCGCGACGTCGTCATTACCGAGCCACAACGAACCTTCGCTCGGGCGATCGAGACAGCCCAGCATGTTCAGCAGCGTACTTTTGCCCGAACCCGACGGTCCCATGATCGCGACGTAATCCCCTTCGGGAACCACGAACGACACGCCGCGCAGCGCGTACACCGTCTCGCCCTTCAGGCGATAGATCTTCTTCAGGTTTTCGACGCGAACAGCGTTGCTCATGGGGCAGACAATCAAGCGAGCGGAAATTATTCGGCAGCGCGGTTCGGAGGCATCGGCAAGCCACCTTCGCCTGCAGGACCATTGCCACGGGCGGTGCGCATGCGCGAGAAAGCCGCCGTGAGTTCCGCCTGATCGACATGGCCATCGCCATTGGCGTCAGCATTACCTAGGCTGTCGCGGAAGCCAGCGGGAATAGCTTCCCATTCCGTGCTCGAAAGCTTCCCGTCACCGTCGGAGTCCATACGTGCAAAGGTTTCGGCGGGATTGCTGTTACGACGCTTCTTGTTTGGATCACCCTGCCCCGCCGGGGCGCCAGGGCCACCGGCGTTGGGCCCGCCTGCTTCGCCAGACGCAGGTGCGGTATTAGCGGCGACTTGTTCTTGCGGAGCCAAAATCGAAGCCGGGCTTTCTTCCAGTTGACCGTCCTTCACAAACGGAAAGCGATCGAGATGTTGCCGCGGATTGGCTGCGACGATCTGATCGGCCGCCAATCCCGACTCGATGCGTACGAAACTGTCGTTCGTCGAACCGATGGAGATCAATTGCGGCTCCCAAGTGTTGCCTTTTTGGGCCAACACATAGGCCTTGCCTTGGTGCTCAACCACCGATTGCACAGGCACTTGAATGGCTGCCGGCAACCGTTCGATGTGAATATTCACTTCGGCAGTCAGGCCGGTCATGATCGAATCGGGCGGGTCAAGGATGGTGATTTCGGTGGCGTATTGCTTCACCGCCGACGAGAACCAGCTGGAAGGTTCCGCGAAACGATTGACTTTCTTCACCAAGCCACGCAGCGGCGTATTGCCGAGCGCGTCGATCTTGATGGTCACTTGCTGACCTTCTTTGACGTTGCGGATGCGCGATTCGTTGATCTTCGCGCGGACCTGCATGTTCTTGGTGTCGGGCATGCGCAAGATCACCTGGCCTTCACGGACGCTGGTGCCAGCTTCCACGATGAACTCGGCCGAGCCGCCGCGGCTGTTAGGAACGTTGGCGTACAC
>JAEZGD010000252.1 GCA_023417165.1 Planctomycetota bacterium | reverse complement strand
TGGTCGAAGCATGGCTTCGACCTACGATGTCGTAGCAATCCACTATTGCTTGGCGGTCTTCAGGACGTCGCGCATCACCGGTAGCAGCACGCGAGCCTGGCGATCCATGCCGAGGTCGTTGGGATGGACGCCATCGACGGTCCCTTCACCATCATCGCCGACCAGGTCATCGCCTGGGACCACGACCAGTCCCTCGACGCCTGCCTTCTTCAAGGTTTCGACCGCCGCTTCTTGCCGACGCGTGAAGTCGGTCGGATGCCGGGCGACGTCGATGTGCGACTGCCCGACAAAGACAATCGGCGTCTGCGGATGAGCCTTGCGAATCGCTTGCACCAGCTCGGTGATGCGCTTGGTGTACTCGTCCTGGCTAAGGTCACCCATGTTCCAAATGCAATCGATCACGAAGGCCGACGCATCGATCTCGGCGAGCACTTCGCCCACCGGCGGCTCCATCCTGCCAGAGCCCGAGAAGCCGAGATTAATCACCGGACGATCGAGCCAGCGACCCAAGATCGTCGGCCATGCCAAGCCTGGGCGCGACGCACAGCCACCGTGAGCAATGGAAGTGCCATAGACCACGACAGGCTTTTGCAGTTCCGCAGGCCGCGGCGCTGCCTTCTCGAGTCGGGCACCTTCCGCGACACCGATCTCGAGCGACTTGGTGCCGTTATACAGCGGCAGATATAGCAAGCATTCTTGCAAGGTCTTGTCGTTGCCAGGCAAGCGAAAGGTAGCGACGTTGCCTTCCTTCTTGTGCGGCCGACCATTGCCGACAAAACGCCAATCGCCCTTGGCGGTGCGAACATACAAATCAACGCCGCTGACGCCGGTCGCTGGCATGTGCGGCATCGCCAGCGAATCGCTCGTGACCGACCAGCGTGCGTTCACCGTATTGGCATCGGTGGCGAAGCGAATCGCAATGCCTGCGCTATGCTTGCTGAGGCCCCACACCGCCGGCGTGACCTTGGCCTTCACCGCATCGGGCAAGCGATCGAACGGTTCCGCCGTATCGGCCCAACCTTTGCCTTCGACTTCGAAGTCCGTCGCAGCGTGCCATTGCACCTCTTGGGCGGCAATATTATTCGCCTGCAACACCACGATCATCATCACTGCCAGAGCGGCACAACACGTACGCATCATTGGGAAGGATCCTCCTGGTTGAGCTTCAAAGTTCGTACATCATGCTTCTCGCGCCAGTGCTCTGCAAGCGCTTTCCACAGCGAGCAACACGCATCGCATGGCCTACCTCTGCAGGGTGAAGCGGATGATTATGAAGGCGATTTTATGTTGGCTTCACCTCGGTTTTAGTAGGCCGCAGCATAATTCATCCGAAGTTTCACTGGTGCGGCCGTTCGCCTTGCAGATGCATACGCGAGTCAGGGCCAGCCTTTTCGGAAGGATCGTACGATGCGAAGTCTGTTGACGATTGGAATGTTGTTGGCATTGGTGGCGGCTCCACTTGCGGCAAGTGGCGATACGCCGCCGAACTCGAGCAAGTCGCTTGCGAGCATTCTCGAAGGCGTGCTGGATGCCGGTTACACCGACATCACCGAAATCTCGTTCGACGATGGCCGTTGGGAAATCGAATGTCTGAAAGGTCGCAAGTCCATCGGTCTCTCGGTCGATCCGCAGTCGGGCAACGTCGTGACCGAGTACGCCGATGAGCCCCATCCCAAGCTGCCTGCCAAGAGTAAGTCGCTGCTCAACATCATTCACCGCCTGGAAAAGTCCGGCTACACTCCGATTAAGAAGGCGGAGTTCGAAGTTAACGGTTGGGAAGTCGAAGCCATGCATGATTCCACCTGGCGCGAACTGACCCTCGATACCGACGGCAAGATCCTCACCGATCGCTTGGATGACTAGCCAACGTAGATGAGTGACACGCTCACTGCGAGGCGCTCATCCTGGCCTGCTGCATCTCTGGCAGCAGGCCCGCTGCGACCACTTTCACGGTCGTTTAAAGCCAGGAGGTTTTTCAACATGGCGAGGTGTTGCGCGCTTCGTCGCAAGACCTTGAGGCCCTACATTTTGCGATCATTTTCGCGAGTCTTTTTACCATCGTACTTGTTGAAAAACTCCCTCGTGGGAATGGCTTACAACCTCCCACGGCGAGTGGTTCTTCCGCCCGCTTAACGCTCGAGCTTAGGCTCGACCCACACGCCCCAATCACCGCCATTGCCGTTGCCAGCGTCCTCGACGCGCAGCGAAAGCTGCTTCACATCGCTGACATCGACATCAAACGCAGGCAAGCTGCTATCGGCGATGCGCTTCGAACGCCACAACTCGCGGCCATCGCCTTCGATCACGAAGACGACCGAACCATCGTTGCCATCGGCCAGCCCCGCCTTGCCGCGCAGGCGTTTCCATTTGCCGTCGAGGTCATAGTCGTAACGACTCGGCGCATGCGCATAGATGCCGCGAGAAAACAACTGCCCGCCGACAAACAGCGCGACCGTTTCGTTCGGTAAGCGATTAACGCCTGGGCGTCGCCAGCCGACTTGAGCCGCCTTCCACTTCACATCGGTCAACCACAGAGCGTCGCCTTCCGCGTCCGCAGGAGTCGGGCCAGTGACGGCCTGTAGTGTCGCGGCAAGCGAGCGCGCGACTTCCAGCAGCAACGGATTCGCGGCATCACTCCCCGCGGCTTGCTCGATCGTTTGCAGTTCCGCAGCGACATTGCTTCGATCGCGAGCCAGCAGCGCGGCGATCAACGGCTTGAGCTTGCTTTGCGTTTGAAACATCGACAGATCGACCACGCCATCGGCCGCCACCTTGTACGGAATGGACAGCGTCAGATCATTGATCCGACCGCCATTCGCCTGGCAAACGACCAACCGCAGCACGCCTGACTTGCCTGATTGCAGCGCGGCGCAGTTCAGCTCAATCTTGCCATCCGCATCAGGAATGGCAGTGATCGTGGTCGCGTCGTAATCGCTGCCTCCTTCGGGATCCATGTAAGCCACCACCGCACACGCTGGCGGATCGGCGGTGACCTTGGCGGTGAAGGTAAACGACTTCGCATCCACGGCGAGCTTCACTTCTACGTCTTCCAGCTTCGCATTGGCGGGCAAGTCGATCCCTTTGACCGAACCGGTAAACAGCGGATGACTGGCGAGCCGCAGCCCTTCGCCCAGCGTGAGGAACGAACCTCGCCCTTCGCCGCGGCGGTCTTCGCCATAGGTGCGATTGCCGCTTCCCATCAGCGCGGTGCCAAACGCCGCCCGCTCGTCAGGGCGTTCGCGATTGTGTGGCAAGCCCAGCGCGTGGCCAAGCTCGTGACACACACCGCCGACGAAGATGCTGTTGTAGCGGCCGACCGAAATCCGACCGTACTGACCATCGCGCAGCAGCGGTTCCTTCTTCGACAGCAGATCGGAATCCAACAGCGCCGAATCGACCTGCCAGGCGTTGCCGCTGCGCAGCCCACCGCCGGCGTAATAGGGGCTGTTCTGCGACATGGTGCCCGCGTCCGGATCCCAGTTGCTCATGTTGCAAAACAGCACCAGCGTTTCCTTCGAGGCGTCGATCCCCGCCGCCTTCAGCGCCGGCAAACATTCTTCGCGAATCGCCTGACCGCTCGACACGTTGTAGTGCTCATAAGGTCGTTGCCCGCGCACGAGATGAATCGTCAGCAAGCCATCGTCATCAGTCGCCAGGCGAATGGTCCGCGGTCCGAAGCCCAGGCGTTCCATCTCGCGGCGATAGAAATCGCGAATGTCGAACAGCACACGCGTTAATCGCTCGCGATACTGCGGCTGCGGTTCGCGATCCGACGGCGTCCAGTACACGAAATGCAGCGTGCGCTCCGACGGCTGCGCATCCGCCTGATGATAGGCATCCAAGATCTTGAGCGCCGCCGGCACCTGCGCGTCGATCAGTTCCTGCGGCGACTGGGCAGCACTCATTGATGCGCACCCCAGCAGCACGAGGCCTGCCCACACCGCGGCCCGCCAATGCCCACGTCGCGCCTGGATGAAATGCTCGCTCACGACTTCCCCTTCCTGATGCCAGTTCGCTATCGCTACTTTATGCCAGGCAAATCGCCTCACATGCCTCGGCGTATCATCTTTACCAACAGATAGTTACGGCATTTTCATGCCGAATAACAAATCCGACTTCATGCCTAGATATTACCTTCCCGCCGGGGGGCACGCAGCGTTACGACCTACCGCATTTTGGCGATCGGATCGCCGCGGATGCCACGCCTGGCGGCCAAGGACACAGACGGCACAATCTTATGCACACAAACACAACCGCTCAATAGTTTTTTACAATTTACCGCAACACCACGTACGCTACTGCACATTGGCAGTCAAAGCTTTTACAATCCGCCGGGAGCCGCAGAGCCAACTCGCGATGCCACGTCACCACCAAGAACTAGCCATGAAACCAGAAGCCGTCCAAGTAATGATCGATTGCTCGCAAGGCTCGTTGTCAGGCGAGCTCACCTTTCCCGAGATCGTCGGCAAGCTGGAGGCGATCGGCGTGGAGCGCTATCACGCCGACTACACCCGCCAGGAGATCACTTACTACCTCACGGACGGCGGTTCGCTGGTCGTGCCGTGTCTGCCTGCGACCGATGACACGGCGATGGAGTTTTCAGCTGAGGAAGTGGAAGCGGCCGTGCGTCAAAGCCAGCGCAACGAGCACACCTATGCCGACTTCGTTCGCAAGTCGATGGCTGCCGGTTGCGTCGGCTACTTCGTACAGATCACTGGCCGCTGCGTCCACTACTTCGGTCGCCACGGCGAAATCCACACCGAACTCTTCCCATCAGCGCCGGAAGAATAGAGGGAACATCCAAGAGCCGATCACGGCTTGCGTTGCTCTCTTAACAGCGAGCGCAGCTCCAACGGATAGTCAGTCAGGATGCTGTCGATGCCGACTTTGTTAGCTTGCTGCCAGTTGTCGGGAACGTGGCCGCTGACGGTGACGCCGGCGATGAAGGCGCGTTTGCGAGCGCTGCGCACCGCGTCCATTTGCGACTGCGGAGGCAGGTAGCGAAAATAGACCCAATCGGCATGCGCGGCGGCAAGCGTTTGGTCGAACTCCTCAGCGTTGTTCGCGACTGCGGCTGTTTGGGCTTTCGCGTTGGCGGCTTTGAGGCGTTCGCGCACTTGTGCGTCCGAGATCGTTCGACCGATGAACAGCAATCGGTGCAGTACATCATGCTTCTCGGCAAGTTGCACGAGTTCCTTCTCGACGCCGGCCGCCTTGATATCAACAGCGATCAGCACCTCACGATCGCGATACCCGGCGACCAGCGCGAGCACTTCGTCGATCGTCGGCACCTTCTCGCCTGCGAACTGCGGATCGAACCAACTGCCGGCATCGAGCTGGCGAATCTGGGCGAGCGTCTGGTCCGCGACTTTGCCAGTCCCATTAGTCGTGCGATCGACGGTATCGTCGTGAATGCAAACCAACTCGCCATCTTTGGTGCGTTCGACGTCGAACTCAAAGCCAAGGCGAAGTTCTAAGCACGCCCGGAAGTTCGCGAGCGTGTTTTCCGGCGCATGCAGCAGCAGTCCGCGATGCGCGACAATCAATGGGCGTGCCGGTTCCTTCGCCACGGCACTCGTCACGCAGGCCCAACCGAACAGCACCGTCGCCAATAGCCTGCAAACGTCAAGTCGATTCATTGTTTTTGCTTTCTTAAGTGGCCGTTTCCGGAGACATCCATGCGTTGACTCGGATGGACGAATTACCACGCTCCAATGGGGCATCTAGTCGCCCCCAATACCAACCGGAAATCGACGTTACTTCCTTCCTTAAACACGCAGTTGCTAACGTATGTTTGAGGTTAGAAGCCAGCTTGCCACAGTCGACCGCGCGATGCAAATCAAAGTGTGGCAGCGACGGATTGCTTTGCGCGGGCGACGCAGTATGGTGGTGGTTCTGTTCCGTTCTCCTCCTCTCTAATCGTTTTCGAGCCACGCTGGCTGACGGAGTCCGGCAGGCCTATCGGACACGATGCAACAACCGAGCTTCTCATGCTTTGGTTCACTCGTTGTTTCTCGGCCTTCGCCTTGGCGGCATTGATAGGGTCTGCCGCCACGAACGCACATGCACAAGCGGATCAGAATGACCTGACGGAAACTGGCATTGAAGCCTACATCTATGGCTATCCGCTCGTGACGATGGAGTTCACGCGCCGAGTCACGACCAACACGGCCGAGCCCGTAGGCACGCACGCTCCGATGGGACAGCTCGTGCGGATGCGGACCTATCCCGACGCTTCGTTCAAGGATGTAACCGCTCCCAATGCCGACACGCTGTACTCGCCGGCGTGGCTGGATTTAACGAAAGAGCCGTACGTCCTTTCACTGCCGGACGCGGACGGTCGTTATTTGCTGATGCCCATGCTGAGTGGTTGGACCGATGTCTTTGCAGTGCCTGGCACACGGACGACCGGCACGAAAGCCCAGACCTATGCGATCACCGGCCCGAACTGGAAAGGCGAGTTACCCGACGGTGTCAAGGAACTGAAGTCGCCAACGAACCTGGTCTGGCTTCTTGGTCGCACCTACTGCACCGGAACTCCCGAAGACTACAAGGCGGTTCACGCCCTGATGGACAAGTATCAGCTTGTGCCGCTGAGCGCTTATGGCAAGTCGTATACGCCACCCAAGGGCAACGTCGATCCGTCGATCGACATGAAGACGCCGGTGCGCGATCAGGTTCACAAGCTAGATGCTGCGGCTTACTTCACACTGTTGGCAAAGCTGATGAAGGACAATCCGCCCGCCGAGGCGGACGCGCCGATGCTGAAAAAGCTGGCCAAGATCGGCCTGGTGCCTGGCCAGGACTTCGATTCCTCGAAGCTTCCCGCCACAGTCGCCAAGGCGATTCCTGAAGCGGCGCAGAAGAAGATCATGGGGCACTTCAAAGACGGCGGCACCAACGCGCGCGGCTGGATCTTTACGACCAAAGCCGGCACGTATGGAACCGACTACCTGCAGCGTGCGTTTATTACCGCGATCGGCCTGGGTGCGAATCGCCCGCAGGATGCTGTGTATCCGACCTCGCAGGTGGATGCGGATGGCGAGGCGTACAGCGGCGCGAACAAGTACGTGCTGCGTTTTCCCAAGGGACAAACGCCGCCGGTCGATGCGTTTTGGTCGCTGACGATGTACAACGGCCAATACTTCTTCGTCGACAATCCGCTGAACAAGTACACGGTCAGCCCGCGCAACGACCTGAAGACCAACGACGACGGCTCGCTCGACATTTACATTCAGAACGAATCGCCCGGCAAGGACAAGGAAGCCAACTGGCTGCCCGCTCCGGAAGGGAAGTTCGTGCTGATGATGCGGCTCTATTGGCCGAAGGAGACGAACCCGTCGATCATCGACGGCACCTGGCAACCGCCCGGCGTGCACAAGGTGAAGTAAACTGCGCGCGTCCTCAATGACGTAACGCACCACTATAAAAGGCGTTGGACACACACTCGTGCCCAACGCCTTTTTGCTTGCTCGTGGCGCTGCCCATCGCCTGGGTGGTGCGATTCATGCGTGCAACTCGGTGAATTCTGCCGAGACGGAAGCCATTACGATCTTGCCACAGGCAGGTGCGACAAGTAGGCTGCCTTCATATCAACAGCCGATGATGGGTCGATCCTCCGGAGACGGGACATGGCTTGGCGTTCGATGACGGCTTTCCTCATCGTCGCGGCGTGTGCGCAGCTCGCACTGGCCGCCGAGCCAGAGTCGTTGGAGGCCGTCGCCGCGCCGATTCTTCGCAACTATTGCAACCGCTGCCACGACAGCAAAGTGCAAGAAGGCGAGTTCCGGCTCGACACACTCAGCAGCGACTTCACGCTGCAGGCCGAAGCCGAGCGCTGGAGCGAAGTTCGCTTTCGCATCAACTCTGGCGAGATGCCGCCCCAGGACGAACCTCAGCCAAAGCCTGAGGAACTGGCCAAGATAGTCGAGTGGATCACGGCCCGGCTGGCCGAAGGCGAAGCGGCCCGCCTGGCGAAACGCGGTCCCATCGCCCACTATCGGCTCAGTCGCGAAGAGTACGCCAACACCGTGCAAGATCTGCTGGGCGTGCACTACGACCCCATGGTGCCGGGAGCCCTAAACGAGGATCCACGCTGGCACGGCTACGAGCGCATCGGTTCGATGCTGACGCTGTCGCCATCGCATATCGAGCGGTACCTGAAGGCGGCCGAAGAAGTCGTCGAATCGGCCTTTCCCGAGCAAGGCGATGCACCGAAGAAGTCGGTGCTCGAGCCGACGAAGGGCAAAGAACGCTGGCTGGCGGAACATGACCTGAAGGGGCCGGTGCGAACGCTGCTCTGGCCCAATCGCATCGTGGGAGCCGCCCGCAACAACAACGGCGCGATGGTCATCGACAAGCCGGGCGCCTACCGGTTGCGCGTGCAATTAAGCGGCGTGCGTCCGCCTGGCGGTCAAGCGCCGCATCTGACCATTTGGAACACACAACTGCGAACTTCGGTGTACGACGCCGACATCCTCGCGCCCGAAGATGAGCCGATCACGCTGGAATGGACGCAGTCCCTCTCGGCCGGCAGCTATGCGTTCTGGAACAACATGCCAGGCCTTGTCGAAAAGGTGGGTAACACCGCGATCACGGGCCTGGATAACCGGCAAAACGTCTTCACAAATTCGCGAGAAGTCGGCCACCTGAATCCGGTCGGCTTCAAGTTGTTTGACGACCAGCAAGGAGCCATCTATCCGCTGCTGATCTTGGATACGGTGGAGTGGGAAGGCCCGCTCGTCAGCGACGACGTGAAGCAGAAGCGTAAGGAAGCCTGGCCTAAGTCGCTGGCGGTGGCGCCGCCGCCGATGATCAAAGGCAAGCCAAGTCCGCCGCCGATGCCGCAGACACTGAACCTCGACGAAGCCAAGGCGTCGCTCCAGCGCTTCGCATCGCGTGCCTGGCGTCGCCCGGCGACAGAGGCCGAACTACATCGTTATATGAATGTGATTGAGAGCGAACTCGCCATCGGAGAGCCACCT
>JAEZGD010000245.1 GCA_023417165.1 Planctomycetota bacterium | reverse complement strand
GGCATAGGCGGCGTCGGCCAATAAACAGCCCGAGGTCATCGCTGGCGGCGCTGGCAACTGCCACTCGGCTGCAAGCGCCAGTTGCCGCTGTCGGCTACGACCTTGCAGATCGAGCAACCAGTCCCGCGCGATCACCCGCTGCTCTTCCACCTGCGTTAGCGGCAGCAGTTTGCCGCTCAACGGGCGCAGCACCATTCCCTCGGTCTGGGCGTGAAAATCGACTAGCGCCAGATCACGTTTCGCTTGTCCTGGCAAACGCTGACCGACGACATCGCCTGTGACCAGGAATTGCGCGTCGAGCACCGGCAATTGCGCGCGGGCGGCGGTCAGCATGGCTACCTTGCAATCCAAGCAGGGCGCCATCTCACGCGTGTAACCAAAACGCGGATGCTTCACGCGTTCGTAATAGCTCGCATCCACTGTTAGTGTGACGAGCGGCACTTGCAAGCGGTCGGCGCTAGCGACCACGGCGGCATGGTAATTGGTAAACGGAGTCGCCAAGGTGGCGGCGATCACTTCCACGCCGGCGCGACGCATCAGTTCGACAGCGATTTGGCCATCGAGCCCTGGACCCAGCAGCGCCAAGCAACGAGCGCTCATAGCTCAGTCCGATGGATAGGGAGCCGCCATGCCGACCAGTTCCGATAGTGCGTTACAAGCGGCGCGCTGCTCGGCCTCTTTTTTGTTGCGGCCCCAAGCGGCCATATAGCGTTGGCCTCCCACCTGCGCGCTAATCTTGAAGCACTTGCTATGGTCGGGCCCTTTCTCGTCCAGCAACTGATAGACGGGCGTGCTGCCAAATTCGCGCTGCGCAAGCTGTTGCAACTGCGACTTGTAGTTTCCGCCCATCGCGCCGCTATGCGTCAGTTCGATCTCTGGTCGGACCAGACGCTCGATAAACTCGCGCGCGGCCGGTTCGCCACCGTCGAGATATATGGCTGCAACGATCGATTCGAAGGCATCGGCCAAGAGCGAAGGGGGCACGCTAGCGCTGGCGGCCATCCCTTTGCCGACAATCAAGAATTCCTCTAGCTCTAGCGAGCGGCTAATCTTCGCGCATGTTTGGCGGCTGACCACGACCGACTTGATCTTGGTCAGATCCCCTTCCAAAAAATCGGGGAAATGCTGAAACAGCATTTCGCACACGACGAAGCCCAGGATCGCATCGCCGAGAAACTCCAGGCGTTCGTTCGACGCCAGCCGATGATCGGCGCCCGAGGCATGCGTGAGCGCCGCGGTGAGCAGTTTGCGATTGCGAAAATGATACCCGATGCGCTCTTCGCAACGGGCTAATGCAGGCTCGGCATCCTCATCCAAAGATGCGAGTAAAGCGTCGTCATTCATATGCGCGAAACGGCCGTATGGCGGTGCGCAGCGACAACGAAATCGTGGTGCTCGAGGGCCTGCTAGGCTTGGTCTGCCACGCACGGATGCGTCATTCAGGCCAAGCCTAGAAGCCAGTCGGCGGCCTCACGCTCGCACGGCAGCGCCCCTGGACAGTACGGACAACCTGTAGTCCGTTCGACGTAACCCTAGCACTAGCCATAGGTTTTGTCAACCAATCGGGACTAGCTACAGCTCGTAAATTCAGAACAGTTCCTGCTAACCTGCAAAATCATTAACACCGCGCCGTGGACAAAAACGTCCGATTTCCTGCGATCTTCACACCTCCATTTACTTGACGCCTTGTTTGGCCATGCGAAGAATGATGTCGAGCCTATGCGGTCGCAAGATCGTGACTGGCAGATGTTTTCCCTCTTCGCCTGGCAGGAATCGCCCGGCGTTATTTCTACCCCGCCCGAGCCCGCATCGTATGCCTGATTTGCCGCGGTTCGCATTGGGAACGGTTCAACCGGAGGCAGAGCTTTGTCCGGTTTTGTGGGGCTTGCTCGATACGCTCGAGCGGTTGGGCTGGCATGTCCAGTCCTTCCAATCCACCGCGCAACTGTCGCCGGTCTGTGGCGTCCGCTGTATCACCGGGCAAAGCCAGCGGCATCTCGATAGCTGGATGATGTCGCGGGCGACTTGCCGCGAAATCTTCGCCCACGGCTCGAAAGCGTCGGACATTTCGATCGTCGAAGGACATTTCGACAGCGCTAAACGGACCGAACAAAAGAGTAGCCTGAACACGCTGTGCCAGTGGCTGGACCTGCCGCAGATCGTGGTCATCGACGTCCAAAAGATCGATGGTTGCCGCTTGCCTGCGCTGCCGTTGGGGGCGGCGGGTCTGCTGTTGGACCGCGTCCGCGATAGCGCCGACGGCATTCGCTGGCAAACCTGGTTGGAAGCTCGGTATGGCGTGCCCGTGTTGGGCTTTTTGAATCGCGCCTCGAAGATTCGCTCACTGATTGGGGCCCGTGAAGCGGGCAGTCCGTGCCGCGAGTTGTGCCGAGCCCTCGGCGAACGCTTCGAGCCGACGCTTAAACTGCAGCAGTTGTTGAAGATCGCCCAGTCGCAGCCTTGGCAGGCGAGCGCGCCGCGCTTATTCGCCCCGGCGAGCGAGAATGATCAAATCACCGTCGCGGTGGCTTTCGATGAAGCCTTTCAAGGCTATTTTGCCGATACGCTCGATCTGCTGGAAGCGCGCGGCGCGCGGATATGTGACTTCTCGCCGCTGCGTAGCGAAGCGCTGCCGTGGGACACCGATATCGTCTATCTGGCCGGATTGCATTCCGAACAGCACGCGCTCGCCCTGTCGCGTAACATTTGCCTGAAGCAATCGCTGCGCAACTTTGTGGCGCAAGGCGGCCGGGTCTATGCCGAAGGAAGCGGTCTGGCTTATTTGTGCGAGCAAATGGTGCTACCAGATGGACGCGTGTTTCCCATGGCGGGTCTACTGCCCGCGATTGCCCACAGCAAGTCGATGCACGGAGCGCTGCATCCGGTCGAAACGACCTTTGGCCCTCACGTCTGGCTGGGTGCTCCCGGCACCAAGATGCGCGGCTATGTGGATAATGCCTGGGAACTAGAGCCAGCGCCGGAGCTAGGCCGCTGCATCGTCGAAAACGACCATTGCCACGATGTTGTCGCTGCGGGACGCGTGATCGGTTCGCGCATGCAAGTCGATTTGGCGGGTCAGCCGCATTTGCTGGCCAGCTTCTTCCGCCCACGCTTGGATGCGTTGGTGGAGATTGATTGATCGCTCTTCGCAGCCCAACAGCGGCATCGATCTAGCTGATTAGGCCAGCAATTCTTTGACCACTTGACCATGCACATCGGTCAGACGGAAATCGCGTCCTTGATAGCGATACGTCAACTTTTCGTGGTCGAAGCCTAGCAGATGCAGGATCGTCGCCTGAAAGTCGTGGACATGTAGCTTGTTTTCGGCCACGTAAAAGCCGAAGTCGTCGCTCGCGCCGTAGACCGTCCCCGCTTTGACGCCGGCGCCGGCCATGAACAGCGTGTAGCAATCGGGATGGTGATCGCGTCCCAAGATATTGCCGCCGCTGGTGCGGCCTTCTCGGAACGGCGTGCGGCCAAACTCGCCGCCCCAGATCACCAGTGTCTCGTCGAACAATCCGCGTTGCTTTAAATCTTTGATGAGCGACGTGACGGCCGGGTCCATCTTTTGGCAACGATTCGTCAGGCCGTCGCGAATGTCTTCGCCAGGGCCGGTGCCATGAAAGTCCCAGCCCCAGTCGAATAGCTGCACATAGCGCACGCCCTGCTCGACCAATCGCCGGGCGAGGAGACAGTTGCTCGCAAAGCTGCCGTCACCAGGCGTACAGCCGTAAGCGGCCAGCGTTTCCTTGGTTTCTTTCGACAGATCCATGACCTCCGGCGCGGTGATCTGCATCCGATAGGCCAATTCGTACTGCGCGATGCGCGTGACGGTTTCGGGATTGCCGAGTTCTTCGGCCTGCAGTTCGTTGAGATCGCGCAGCGCATCGAGCGTGTCGCGGCGCTCGCTT
>JAEZGD010000242.1 GCA_023417165.1 Planctomycetota bacterium | reverse complement strand
CACGCCGATCTGGTGAACACCTTCGGCAGCGAACTGTTGTGGGTGGCGGGGCCGCTCTCGGTGCAATCCGAAGCGATGGCCGCTGTGGTCGACCGACCCACTGGCGACACCTTGCTGCTCGGCGGCGCATACATGCAAGTCGGTTACTTCCTGACCGGCGAGCATCGCCCATACGATCGCAAAGCCGGCGCGATCGATCGCATCAAACCGTTCGAAGACTTCTTCTGGGTGCGAACCTGCGAAGGCCAAGGCGAGTACGGGATGGGGGCGTGGGAAGTTGCCGCACGGGTGTCGTATTTGAACCTCAACGACGACAACATTCGCGGCGGCGAACTGACCGACTTAACGCTCGGCGTGAACTGGTATCTCAACCCGTACTGCAAGTTCGTGGCGAACTACATTCACGCCTTCCTCGATCACCCCGTCACCGGCCAAAGCGGCACCGACATCGTCGCCGTGCGTGCGCAGCTTGACTTTTAGCGGGCCGCTCGCTCCGCCGAGCGGCAAATCTCTGCGTGGTGATTAAGTCGCGCGCTAAGCGTCCGTTGTTGAACGCGTACACACGCTACTTTCGCGGAGCAAAAAGCGACTGACGCGTTACTTCAGCTTCCAGGCGTCGGGCAAGACGGCGTCTTTGACGACGCAGGGAATGCCATCGCGGACGATGCATTGCTCGTTGTCTGGGCCGTCGACGACGCCGCTCTCGTTAACGATGAATGCATTGCGGCCAATGCGAACGTTCTTGTCGATCAGCGCGCCCTTGATCACGCTACCAGCGCCGATGCCGATCGGCGGTCGCCCGGCGGCCAGGTTCGCCTTGCGATCTTCGTCGGTTTCGAAGTAGTCGTTACCCATGATGTAACTATTACGGATCGTCACGCCTGGGCCGATGATGCAGCGCACACCGATCAGGCTGTTCTCGATGACCGCGCCTTGGCCGATCTGGCAACCTTCGGCAATCAGGCTGCGATTGACGGTCGCCCCCTCAATATTCGACGGAGGCAAAAAGCGAGCGCGCGTGTACACCGGCGCGGCGGGATCAGCAAAGTCGAACGGCGGGTTCGGCCCCACCAGGCTCAGATTGCATTCGAAGAATGCGCGAATCGTACCGATGTCTTCCCAGTAACCGTCAAACAGGTGCACTTGCACGTTCTTGCTGCGAACGATGGCGGGGAAGATCTCTTTGCCGAAGTCGTGATACGAAGTCTTTTCCAGCCCAGCGACCAGCATGTCGCGGTTGAAGATGTAAATGCCCATGCTGGCCAGCAGGTCGCGACCGCGGCTGGGAATGCCGCGGCGATCGATCCACGAGGGATCCATCTTGACCATGTCGGCCTCTTCTTTGGTTTTGGGCTTTTCCAAGAAGCCTTCAACGCGGCCCGCTTCGTCCACGCGCATGATACCGAGCGCTTTGGCCATGTCGCGATTCACCGGCATCGCGGCGATCGTCGCGTCGGCCTTGGCGTCCAGATGGGTTTTCAGCATATCGCGATAGTCCATGCGATAGAGCTGATCGCCCGAGAGAATGATGACGTGCTCGATGCCTGGCTGCTGAATGTAGCGCAGGTTTTTGCGCACGGCATCGGCCGTACCTTGGTACCAGTCGGTGGCTCCCTCTTCCATCGTTTGCTGAGCGGCCAGCAGTTCGACAAAGCCACCGCTGAACTGGTCGAAGCGATACGACTGGCGAATATGGCGGTGCATGCTGACCGTCAGGAACTGCGTCAGCACATAGATGCGGTTGACCCCGCTATTCAGGCAGTTCGAGAGCGGAATATCGATCAGGCGATACTTGGCCGCCAATGGCACGGCCGGCTTGGCGCGGAATTTGGTCAAGGGATACAGGCGAGTACCGCGGCCACCACCCAGCACCAAAGCAATCGTATTACGCATAAATCATCCTGGCTAGCGCATCGTGACAAGGGAGTGCCGCCTAGAATAGCAGCCTACGCGAAGCGTTTGAAGAGACGAGAACTAAGCCCAGCCGGGATTAGCCAGCCAGCCGCGAAGCCACCACCGCGGATAGGATTTCCAGTCCCGCATTGGCGTCCGTGGCGATACCGCGCGATTTCAGGGGCCGCCAGGCTTCTTCATCGACAAGGCGTGCAGCGTCAGCACGGCCCCCACCGACAGTAGCGAGTAGCCGATCCACTTCGGCGGCTCGACGCGACGCAGCGGCGAAGGTCCTTGCGCCGCGAAATAAATCTGCGCCCGTTCGTAGGGGTTAACCTGCTTGTCAGGCAGGCGTTTCGCCAAAAATTGGGTCGCCTTTTCGTTCAGGACAAAAGCTTGCACGGCCCGCATCTGGATGCCCATTAGGACCAGCAGCACTCCGATCATGAAGAATTGATTGCGATTCAGATCCATGGCGCACCCCGCGTGACAAGCTCGTTCCTCGTCGGTCTTCATCGCCACAAGGCCAGGGCGAAGTCGAGTCCGCCACCAGCAAAGGGCGGTTTCGCACGTTATGTGCAATGCAGCAGACGACTCGATCGGGACGATCGCTCCGGTTGTAACGAGCTGCCAGCGTTCGTCATGCGGGCTTCCCTAAAATGCATGCCGCTCGTGGGTTGCAACCTATATTTGCCAAGCACGCCTGGGGAGGATTGCAATGAGCAAGCGCGTCTTGATTTGTGATGATTCGATGTTAATGCGCCGCATGGTAGCGGATACGCTGCTGGCCGACGGCTGGACAATTGCTGGCGAAGCGGCCGATGGTCACGAAGCGGTTTGTATGTACGAAGAACTGCGACCCGATGCGGTGACGATGGATATCGTCATGCCGCGTTACGACGGCCTGTATGCGCTGCCGCGGATTCTGCAGATTGAACCGAGCGCTAAAGTGGTCGTGGTCAGCGCGCTGGCGCAAACCAAGATGATCTCCGAAGCCATTCGCGCCGGCGCGCAGGACTTTATCGTCAAGCCCTTCATGCCAGAGCAGTTGCAGCAAACGCTCACCCGCTGCACCGAACTGGCCCCTACCTAACATCGCACAACTGCTCGCCCAACGCATTACTAGCCCGACGCGCGAGCGAGGGTAGAGCGAAGATGGAACCCATGGTCGCCGAGGGTTCCGGTTGAGCCTCACACTCCACGAGTACTCACGGCGACGATCGCTACCGGCCTACCTCTACCCTCGCTCGCGCTTCGGG
>JAEZGD010000232.1 GCA_023417165.1 Planctomycetota bacterium | reverse complement strand
CGTATGCAGCGGCCTCATCCAGTGAGAGGCCGCGCGGGGCAATGCCAACTGCCGCTAGTTTCTCCCGCGCTGATCCTTTGGAATGGTGCATTTACGAAGATGCTCTATGTTGTGACTGTGGCAACAGTAAGCATCATATCGTATCAGACTTCAACAGTCTTTAGGGGTGCCTCCACTAGCTCTAGCTTTGAGATGTGGACAAAGGAAGCCGCAGGACGGTTGAATTAGGCTGTCTTCGATGGTTGCCCGAGATTTCGATGCCGCGTCAGTCGCACGGCTAGACGACGTAAGAGGTTTGACATGCGGCAACTCCGAGCGCAAATGCCGCCGAGTGCACTATTGTTGTGATTCTTGCAATATAGATATTCAAATTCGCATCCAAGCAACTCCTTCGTTGTGATTATCGCAATCTCGTTGTAGATTTAATGCCAGCACACGAGAAGAGCCGGCATTTTTCACAGCGGGTAAGATAAACGGAGAGAGGTGTTGTGATCGCGATAGCATCGAAAAAAGATTCACAGCACGCGATCTCGTGGGTGAAGGCCCTCAAGCGCGACGCGTCCGCGCTGCAACGTGATGTGCTTGGTGTTGCGATTGATGGTGAGATGGCGTTCGGTCAGCTAACCACCATTCGCAGCAATGCTGCCCATCCGAGCGAGCCTCGGCGTAACGCGAGGCGGGCATAATGGAAAAATACACGTTCGCAGACTGGCAATCGGGCAAGAAGCCGCCGAAAGGCTGGGATTGCGCCGATGCGGTAGACGATGGATGGACCAAGGGCGAACTAGAGACGTTCATGCGAAAGTCCGTCCGGACCGTTGAGCAGTTCGCAGAATACGCCCGCGAAACATGGCCGGAGCCGGAGAAGGCAACGCCCGCGCCTTCAATTCCTGCCGGGCCTGCACCTGGGCCGGTCGCGTCGTCTTCGCAGGACATTATTCAGCAGTTGAAGGCGACGCAGCAAGAGAAGCCGCAAGAGGCGACGGTTACGAACTTCCAGACGGGAGAGACTTACCCGGCCAGCGAGTTCTGGGCCGACAAGTTCGTGAAGAGCAAGAAGACTGGCGAGTTCAAGCCCGGCGCTACTTTCAATTGGGCGCTGCTTCTTGAGAACCACAAGGAAATGAAAGGCGTGCTCGGCTATGACGAGTTCGCGGGGCGCGTCGTGCTCGTCAACCGGCCGCCGTGGGATGAGGGTGACGGGGAGTGGAAGCCGCACGGCATTACCGACGTTGATTATACGCGCTTCGTGGAATGGCTCGAACAACGGCATATGACGCCTAAGTTCTCTACCATCCCGCCAGTGATCGAGCGCGTTGCTCGTGGTCAGTCGTTCCACCCGGTGAGGGACTACCTTGCTGGGCTCCCTGAGTGGGATGGAACGCCGCGTTTAGACGGCTGGCTCGCCACTCATGCGGGCGTCGCGGATACGAAGCTGAACAGGGCGTTTGCTCGCAAGGTACTGTGCGCCGCTGTCCGGCGTATGCGTCAGCCGGGCTGCAAGTTCGATCACGTCCTGGTGCTGGCCGGTCCCGAAAACCTCGGCAAGTCTCGGCTGATCCGTGCGCTCAGTCCAAACCCGAATTGGTTTGGTGATCAGCTTCGCATCGGATCGGACGCGAAGACCGTCATAGAGCAGTCGGCGGGCAAGTGGCTGATCGAGATGGCTGAGATGATCGGCGCGGGCCGCCGCGAAGTCGAGGCCGTCAAACACTTCGTGACGACGCAATCGGATCGCGCTCGGAAGGCATACGCCAGGGCAGAGACGGAGCAGCCGCGCTCGTTCATCCTGTTCGGCACGTCGAACGAAAGCCGCTTCCTCACGTCGCTGACCGGCAATAGACGGTTCTGGGTTGTCGACGCTGGCAAGGCCGACGTTGACGGGCTGTCCGCCGTGCGAGATCAGCTGTGGGCTGAAGCCGTCGCCGCTGAGCCGGACGAGGCGCTGTATCTCGACGAAGAAATGTACGCCGCTAACAACGTGGCGAACGCCAAGAAGACCGATTTCGGCGCGTGGGGCGATCTCATCGGGGAAGGTATGCCGGAGGGCCCGCTCAAGATCGCGGTGCGTGACGCCTGGAAGCTCGTCGGCATCGAGAGCGATAGCCTGTATCGCATCACGGATCTTCAGCGGCGCTCGCTACAGAAGGCGCTGGCCGGTCTCGATTTCGGAACTGAGGCGCGAGTTATCAAGCGGAACAAGAAGCCGGTGAAAGCCTACGTTCGAGGCGATCAGAAGGCCGCTATGTGGTGGCCGCGTCAGCCGGGCGATGAAGTGCCAGACGAACCGCCGCCGCCCACACCCGAGACTTTGATGGAATGGTGAGAGAAGGCCCGCTTAGGCGGGCTTTTTCTTTGGCTACAAAGTTACCAGTTACTGCAATGTTACCGGCTCAAGCGGAGCCGGTATCCTGGGCAAGTGATTGGTTTCCTTCGTCTTTTCCTCTTAAAGTTACTGGTTACTGGCTAAGAGGGTATAAATAGGGGGAGAAGAGAGGGCATATAGGCATATACATTATATATATAAATATAAAGTTTGGAAAAAGCACACGGTAACTTCATCAAAAATCGAAATTCTTCTTACAAAGCAATGCGTTAGAGGGTTACTGGCTCAAAATGAAGTCTGGTAACCGCCAGTAACCCAGGCGTCCGGCTCTCGAAATCAAACGCCACTGCCGGTAAGTGGTGAGATGCGCTGCGCTGTGATGCGCCAAGCGTTCGAGCGCGCAACCATCCGCAAGTAATCATTGCGGCATGGAAAACCTGACGGCAAAGCAAGCGCTGTTCGTGCGCGAATATCTGATCGACCTGAACGCAACCCAGGCGGCAATCCGTGCTGGCTATTCAGCGCATACCGCGAATGAGCAAGGCGCACGGCTGTTAGCAAAAGCTAGTGTGAAGGCGGCCATTGCGGAAGCATCAGAGAAGACAGCCGAGAAGCTTGAGCTTAAGGCTGAGCGCGTCTTGCAGGCAATCTGCGAAGTCGCGTTCGGTGACATCCGCAAGATGTTCGACGAGAACGGAGCGCTGAAGCGTCCCAAGGATTGGGATGACGAGACAGCTGCGACTGTCGCCGGTTTGGAAGTCGTCACGGTCGCCAAGGGAGAAGGCGCGGTCGAATACGTCGCGAAGATCAAGCGCGCTGATCGGCTCAAGGCGCTCGACATGCTGGCGCGTCACTACTCCCTATACAACGATAAGTTTGAAGTGAACGGCGTGGATGCTCTCGCTGATCGATTGTTGGGTCCGCCGCATGCGCTAGGTGGTTTTCGAGGTGCTACTTCCACGTCTGCGCTTGGCGGGTGGCTCCAACACCAACCACCTCGTTCGTTCCAGTCGACACGAAGGCATCAGGCCATCCCTTGGTAGTCGGATCCTCGTCATTGCGATCGGGCCGACGCAGCACGCTCCTGCCGAAACGCTCGGGGAATTCTATTGAGGCAAGTCCCCGGCCAGCTTTTGCGGGTCGACCGGATGGGAGGGCGCTTGTTGCCGCCACGCCCGCGCGGGGGGCGGAATTTGTCGCGTAAGCAGATCTACGGTGCAGACCCGAGACGCTTGAAGTCGATGATCAATGAGTGCGAATTTCTGCACGTAACGCGAAACTGGCTTTCGCCACCTTGGCCAAAATGCGTTGAACCTGGTTGCCGTCGAAGCTTTTTCCCGTCGCCTACTGGCGATGCCGGGTGTCATTCCGTGGCTCGAACGGCATGACCGGAAAGTCTTGCATATTTTGTCTTCGTTCGATGAGAAAGTGCGGAGATGCTCAAACATGTTCACGTCGGCTGGAACGTCGACTCGCCAATCATCGCTGAGATTGCCGAAGCCTAAGTCAAAGCTGAAATTTCCGTTGGCCTCCGCTTCCTGCTGCCAAACATCGGGGCCTGACGTATCCGGTCGATTGGGCGCTCTACAAGTATGTGGATGGCAGCTGCGAGTACGATAGTAAGCGCCAAGTACCCCGCAACGGATAGTGGGCTTCGGTCCATATACTTGAAATAGAATGGCACCAGTGGCCAATGGATAACGTACATAGGGTAGCTCAATTCACCTATCAGCCGGTCCCACTTCAGGTCTTTGGTAGCGGCAAAGAGCGGCACGAGGGCGACTGCGAACAGGATGATTCCGGTATCCGCAGCGGTCCGCCGGTACGGCATTGCAAGCACAGCGACGGCCAAAGTCACGGCGATCAAAGGAAGCGCGAATTTCGACATCGTCTCAGGCTTAACCGCAATGTACTGCGCGGCGTGATAGCCAATCATCCCAAGGAGAAAGATCCACAAGTAGGGCAGGGCGCTGCGGACGAGGAAAGGGTTGTCTTTCGGAAGGTAAGCCGACATGACCAAGTGCACCACATAACCGGCCACCAAAAGGCCGGCGATGAGTTTCGGGCGGCGCGCGATGAGCGGCGAAACAAGGTAGAAGCAGATTTCAATGCCGACGCTCCACATTTGCTGCATGTGGGTGTAGGCGCTCAGCGTTCCCGCGGAACCATTGAGAACGTAGATTAGATCGAGGTCGCCGCTTACTGGCGTGAACCACCACAGCGTCTCATGGCCTAGAAGCGTCGTCGCTGTGAACCAATAATATGCGTTTGCAAAGATGCCACCGAGTGATGGCACACTGGGAAGTGGGCTGATCGATAAAATAACAGCGAATACGATAGCGTACGTCGGCCACAGGCGAAGGAAGCGTGCGACGTAGAAACGCGAAGGGTTCGCCTCGGTGTACTTCCGGTTGAGCACGAGCGCCATGCAGAAGCCGGAGATAACGAAGAAAAGCATCACAGCATAAACGCCGTCGAAATATGCCCCGCCCGCGCGCGCGTGATAAATGATAACGACTAGCGCCAGATAAAGACGAATGACCCCCATCTGCTCCCCCGCAGAACCATGTGTGCGCTAATCGTCCTACATATGACAATAGGATGCAACGC
>JAEZGD010000031.1 GCA_023417165.1 Planctomycetota bacterium | reverse complement strand
GCGCCGAGATTCCCGATTTTGGTGCCATGGCCGCCGCCAGCAGCGAACCTGCCGCTGATGCCAGCACCGCTCCCTTCGACATTGCCGCCAGCAGCGCGCCGTCTACCACAACCGCCACCAAGGCCGCGCGCGGCAAAAAAGGTGGCAAGAAGAAGAGTCGCGAGCCGAAGGCTGGCAGCCCGCATATCGACTACATCGCCTATGCCCTGTATGCAGCGGCGGGGCTCACCGCTCTGGGATGCCTGCTGATGTTGA
Organism: Planctomycetota bacterium; assembly: GCA_023417165.1. GTDB lineage: Bacteria > Planctomycetota > Planctomycetia > Pirellulales > Pirellulaceae > JAEZGD01. The sequence continues at coordinate 2,914 of JAEZGD010000031.1, read as the reverse complement.
TGATGGGCCTCTCCGGCGCCGCGGCGGTCGGAAGTTCCAACGTCGAGAACGCTGGTGCGGCGGCGGGCATCGTCGGCACCATCATCACCGTGATGTGCGTTTTCTTTTTGCTGATCGCCGCAGGCTATGCCGCAGTGGGCTATGGCTTGCAACAACGTGCCAGTTGGAGCCGCATTACCGCGATCGTGCTGGGCATTTTGTCGTTGCCATCGATTCCGATCGGCACCGCGCTCGGCATTTGGATCTGGATCGTGCTGACTGACGAAGAGAACAAGAAAGCGTTCTCGTGACGCGCGATTAAGCGCGATCGATCGGAAACGCGATGACGTCCTGAATGCTGCTTGCGCCCGCCAGCAGCATCACTAGGCGATCGACGCCCAGAGCGCAGCCGCTGCACGCTGGCAAGCCATGCTCCATGGCGTCGAGCAGGCGGCTCTCTTCCGGCAGCATGTATTTCTGATCGGCGGCGCGCTCTTGATTGTGCAGCCGATTTCGCTCGCGTAGCACCTCGGGCGCGAGCAGTTCGTGATAGCCATTGGCGAGCTCAACGCCCTGATAATACAGCTCAAAACGCTCCGCCAGTGCGATGCCGTCTTCGTGCCGCACCTGCGCTAACGCCGCTTGGCTAGTCGGATAGTCATATAAAATCGCCGGGCGATCCTGGCCAAGCTGCGGCTGAATCTGGCTGGTCAGCAACACATCGAGTTGAAACTCGCGCTCGCTCGGACCAACCCCTGCAGGCGTTTCGGCCAGCGGGTCAACGCCTGCGTATTTCTGAAAGGCTTCGCGATAGGTAATGCGCGTTACATCCGGCACGCCGAACATTTCGCCAGCCAGTTCGGCCAACAGGTTCATGCCGGCGCGGTAGTCGTCGCCGACGCGATACCACTCCAGCATGGTGAACTCGGGATTGTGCTGGCTCCCCTGCTCTGCCCCGCGAAAAGCGCGCGTGATTTGATAGATCGCCTGGGCATCGCCTGCGGCGAGCAAGCGCTTCATGCCAAACTCAGGCGACGTTTGCAAATACAACGTGCGCCCCTGCGCCGGCGTGCGCGGATCTTCGAACAAGGTGACCGGCAGCGGATCGAGATGGCGGTCGATCACCGAATCGTGCGACAGAACCGGCGTTTCGACTTCGACGAACCCGCGCGCATCAAAAAACGCGCGCAGACGTTTTAACGTTTGCGCGCGTAATTGCAGGTTGGTCCACGACGCGGTCGGTCGGAAATCGTCGCGGGACATAGCGTGTTTTGGTTACTCGCGAACGCGCTCGATGTATTCGCCCGAGCGGGTATCGACCTTGATCATGTCGCCAATGTTGATGAACGCCGGGCCGACGACTTCAGCCCCGGTTTCCAAACGCAACGGCTTGGTGACGTTGGTGGCCGTATCGCCGCGGGCGCCGGGCTCGCAGTATTCGCACTTCAGTACCACATGCGAAGGCGGCGTGATGCTGATCGGCTTGCCGTTGAACAGCAGCACGGCGACCGGCATGCCATCCTTCAGGAACATGCAGGTGTCTTCGATTTTGTCCTTGGCAATTTCGTACTGCTCAAAGGACTGGTTGTCCATGAAGAAGAACGTGTCTTGCTGCCGGTACAAGAACTGGCACTCCACCTCTTCGACGTCGGCCGCTTCCAGTTCGTCGCCACCCTTATAGGTGCGACTGAGGGTCGTGCCGCGGACGAGGTTCTTGAGTTTGCATTCGTACAGCGCGTTGCCCTTGCCTGGCTTGCGGAAGTTCATTTCCGTCATCAGGTAGGGTTCGCCGTCGATCTGGACTTTCAGTCCCTTTTTGAAGTCGCTGGTCTTATACGTGGCCACGGAAAGGTTTCCCTGTTACCCTTACTGGAATGGATGGTCTCTCTACGAAACAGAACATTGTAGCTAATTTAGGTGACGCTGTCCGCGCCGGTTCCGTCACCGAGTCGAGCCCGTCGCCCCCAGAGACATCCCCGCGGACCGGACGCTGGCAAGATGCGCTGCGAACGGCGCTGCGTGAACCGCAGCAACTCATTGAAGCACTTGGACTTGCGCTGGATCTGCTACCGGCCGCAAAAATCGCCGCCGACGCGTTCGGACTGTTTGCTCCGCGCGGGTATGTCGCACGCATGCGACACGGCGATCCGCACGACCCACTGCTGCGCCAGGTATTGCCTCTGAGAATGGAAGTGCAGCCGGCGGCTGGCTTTTCACGCGATCCGGTGGGGGATGACGCCGCCAAATTGCGGCCGGGACTGCTGCAAAAGTATCACGGTCGCACCCTGCTGATTACGACGGGCGCATGCGCGATTCACTGTCGCTATTGCTTTCGGCGGCACTATCCCTACAGCGAAAGCCCCCGCTCGCCTGAAGCCTGGCAGCCGGCGATTGAGCAGATTGCGGCCGATACCACCATCGACGAGGTGATTCTCTCGGGCGGCGATCCGTTGACGCTTGTCGATTCGCATCTGGCCGAGTTGGCGCACCGCATCGCTGCGATCGATCATGTTAAACGCCTGCGCGTGCATACGCGGCTGCCGATTGTGATTCCCGAGCGCGTGACCGACGAGTTACTGCAATGGCTGTGCGGCACACGGCTGATGACGATCATGGTGGTGCACGCCAATCATCCGCAGGAACTCGACGATCACGTGCTCAATGCGCTCGCCAGGCTGGTCGACTCCGGCATCCCGGTGCTGAACCAAGCCGTGCTGCTCAAGGGCGTGAATGATCAGGTCGAAGCGCTCGCGGGGCTTTGCACCACGCTGGTGAATGCGCGCGTGATGCCGTATTACTTGCACCAACTCGACCGTGTGGCCGGCGCTGCGCATTTTGAAGTTCCCGTCGCGCGCGGGCGAGAGCTGATCGCCCAACTGCGAGCCCGCTTGCCAGGCTACGCCTGTCTCTTATTCTCATCTCCGAGCCCACGAGA
>JAEZGD010000754.1 GCA_023417165.1 Planctomycetota bacterium | reverse complement strand
ACATCAATGCCCCGTTCAAGGTGGCTAACGGCGGTGGCACGCTGATCGTCGACTACAACCACACGACGCGACAGGTGGGGCTGGGCAGCAACTATCGCGTCGAGCGAAAGGCCACCGCATGAGCGTGCCGCAAGGAACAATGGAATTCGCCGGGATCAGTGAGATCATCTCCGGCACGTTCACGCTGGGGCATGGCCTGTCGCCCAGCATTGCATCACTCTACGTGCCGCCGATCGCTCGCACATTGCCCGCGGTTGGTCCGCTCACGCTGCGCTACGGCGGCGGCCGCATCACGTTCCCCGATTGCAAGCTCGACAAGGTTACGCGCGATTACACCGAAGAGGGTCGCGAAGTCTGGGGACTGCACATTCTCGATCACCGCTGGCGATGGAAGTATGGCAGGGTCAGCGGCCGTTACAACCAGCGAGATAGCGAACAAAACCTCATCGCCGCCACGAAGAAGGATCTGCGGGAACTCGCCAAAATCTGCTTCGATGCTCTGAGCGAAAAGAAGATCGATCTGACCGGACTTCCCAAGGATCAGTTGCCGGAGATCGAATGGGATTACAGCCGGCCAGATCAAGCGTTGGGGCCGCTCCTCGATGCCGCCGGCTGCCGGGTTGTACTAACGCCTGGCAATCGGATCGTCATCGCAAAAAAGGGATTCGGGAATCGTTTGCCGACGGGTAGCGTAGTTTCCGCTTCCCTGGAAGCCGATCCCGCCGAGCGACCGGACGAATTGATCTTCGCTGGCCGCACGCTCTGGCAGGCCGACATTCCCCTAGAAGCGATCGGCCGTGAGGTCAGCGGCGAATGGAAGCCGATCGACAAACTCAGCTATAAGCCCAAAGAGGGCTGGGAGCGGGTAGACGCGCCGCACTTCACGTCGATCACGGATCCGAAAGTGCGCATGCTCGCCCAGGAGTACGTCTATCGCACGTATCAGATCAAAGCTCCATTTACTGTCGAGGGTTACGGCGAGATCAAAGACATTGAGCGCGTGCTTCCTCTGGAAACACAGCAGATCAAGAAGAGTAAATTTGAGAACCGCCAGCGACCGCAGTCCCTGCCGCCCTGGGTGTACGGCCTCTACTATCCCAATGGCGCCACGGTCACCAACAACTTCGAGGCGATGAAAAAGCTCGAGCCGATCGCCGGCAATATTAAGAAGTACCCGCAGGGACTTTACACGCTCGGATTTTCGGTAGATGCGGCCAAGGGGATCGTGACGTTCTCCGATCATGTGGTGCGCCGCGACACGGAAAATGGATTGAAGCTTCCGGCCGACCTGCGCCTGCGCATTGCCATTGGCATTCGCGATCCGGATACCGGCGGTTGGATCCGCACCGAGGTCAAGCGAAAGCTGCCGGGCGACAAACTAGGCACGATGCCGGAGTATCTTGTTCGCGATGATGTCGCCCTAAGCTTCTACAAAGATGATGGCGAGGCGAAGATCACAACGAATCGCACTGACTTTGAGAAGCAGGCCAAGTATTACTTGGACGCGCGAGAGAAGGAACTCGAATATAACGATCCTGCGACCTATGAGTTCGCTGGCTTCGTCGACGTCTATCCGGATGGTGCCATCCAGCAGGTAACGTGGTCGGTGAATGAAGCGGGTTTTGCCACGACACGCGCCAGTCGCAACCGCGAAGAGCCAGGCCGGGCGATGAGCTACACGGAGCGTCGCTGGCATGAACGCGTGCAGGCTATGCTGCAAAAGGAAACTCGCGAGCAAACCAAGGGAGGGCGCCGATCGTGAGTTTCCCGCTCAATTACAATCAGGCGATTCGGACGTTCCCTTGCCGCAATATCGGCGACGAGGAGATCCCGCCATTTGGCCTGGTCGAGATCGCGAACTTCGTCAAATCGAATGGCGAACAGGATCGCTTCTTCTCGCAAGAGCAAACGGGCCACGACATTCGCTGGTTGGTCAGACGACCGACCGAAGAAACCGTGGCTGAAGGCAATCCTGCACGGTTCGCCTTTAACATGCACATCCCAATCGCGAAAAGCCGCGGCAGCAAGGAGCGCGGCATCGGGGTTGTTACGCTCGACTTTCCTGCCCGTGTACTGCACGACGGATCCACAGACGGTCTCCCCAATGGCTACGATTGCGGACCGCGCGCTGACAGCTTCAGCATATGGAGCGATGGCAGCGGCTTTACTTGCCTGTCGCACGATGTTAGCGGTGCAGTGAGCGAGAACGCCACCGGTATTCACACCATCTTCGTCGCGCGTTCCTCTCGCCAGAACGGTGGGCACGGCCGCGGCACTGGTCGCTTGGTCGATGGCTCGCCGGACTCTCACGTTGAGCTGGCGCTCGGGTCGCTCGATTCCGGCGTCTATATCGACGAGGCAACGCCGCACGTTATTCGCGTGCGCACTCCTGGCCTCTACCAGTTTGGCTGGCAATGCCGATTGCATTCCACGAACGCACCACGCGGCGGGCTGTTGCAGCTGACGACCATGCGGATCGTGCGTCAGCAGTCACAAGACCTGCCGGGGCCAACGCTCTATTCCGGCTCGCGGCTGCAGGAGTACGAGCAGGACGGCTACGGCAACGATATCGCCCGCGGCCAGGAGCATGTCGCTGTCACCGGCTGGGAGAATCTTAACGCCGACGGCGGCATCGCCATTAAGCACACCGGTTCGTACAAGCAGACCGTTGCCTCGTTCTCGTGGTGGATCCTGAAAGTCCCGACCCCTTTCCTGGGCCAGAAGCCGGGTGGCCTGGTCTATCCCTAATGCTTGATCCTACCGACGTCGTACAGCAGGCCGCCGATCTCGGCTGGCTCACACTTCCCAGTGATTTTGTCGCTTGGCCATTCTCGCAGCGAGTCGACCACGCTCAGCAATTGCTGGCGAAGCATGCAGCACATCCAGGGGTGCGGCAACTGCGTGGCGTTCCTGCCGAGGTAAAGGGCGAGTTGCCGCTGAACATCGCCACGCCGCCGGCGAAGCGACCTTTGGTCGTGCTGACGATAAACGTCGGCGGCGTCATGCATCGCGAAAGCCGGGCCTCGCTGCAGCATGCCGCCGCTCGCTGGGGTGCCGAGTATGTCGAGATCACCACGCCGCTGGCCGAAACAGGCGGGTCACTTCGCTGGCAGAAGGCCTTCATTGGCCGATACGCTACGGCGCGCGGCTTCGAACGCGTCGCCTATTTCGATTCCGATATGCTCATTCGCCGTGATGCGCCCTCCATCTTGGACCAGGTGCCAATCGGTAAAGTCGGCGTGGTGAGTCATCCGGAGGGGCTTGGTTGGGAACACTGGGTCAGCAAGCCCAAGCATCACGAAACCGATCTCCGCACCTGGTCGAATCGCTTCAAAACGTCGCCCATCCCGCTGGACGAGCACGTCAACGGCGGCTTGATCGTGTTCGATGTGCGGCCGGAGCACTTGGCGATTTTCGAAC
>JAEZGD010000668.1 GCA_023417165.1 Planctomycetota bacterium | reverse complement strand
AAGCTACAGCGCTCGATGCGTCCGAAGAGTGTGTCCATCTTGCGCTGGTTGTAGACGTCTTCCGGGAAGACATATTCGTTCGTGGGCTCGCGCGGCGAACCGTGGCAGAACAATAGCTCGCCTTCGGAATGCATCCGCGGCAACTCGCCCAGCCAATCCCAGCGGCGGTTGACCATCTCCTGGTTGCCGGGCGCATTTTCAAGCTGGTCGCGCGTCCAATACACGGCCGCCAACGCCACCGAATGGAAGCCTTCCGGATCGAACAGCGCGGCTTGATCGTGGTTGCCCAAGATCGTCAGCTTACAACTGCGCCGCACTTCGTCGAGGCACTGAACCGGATCAGGACCATAGCCGATCACATCGCCAAGGCAATAGATTTCGGTAATGCCCTGCGAGCGGATGTCATTTAGCACTTCGCGCAGAGCTTCGAGATTTGCGTGAATATCACTAAGAATCGCGCGTCGCATAGCCGCTCTTGAGTCCTTCGATTAGCGCCCTGCTTTGAGGCGATCGCCGAGCGAGTTGTCCAATTCCGGCACCGCATAAATCTTGCGTGCGGTTTCCTCGCATGGATATTCCACGCGGCGGAATAGGACACTGTCGTCGGTCAAAATGACATAACACGATCGCGGGTTGCCATCGCGTGGTTGGCCGACTGAACCGACGTTGACCATAATCTTATCGCCGGTCAGTCGATAGGCATAGTTACAGTCTTCCGGCGTGATGAACTCGCCGCTATGCGTGAACACGCCAGGAATGTGCGTGTGTCCTTGAAAGCAACAGCGTTCGATGCGCCCGAACAGGGCGTCCATCTTGCGCTGGTTGTAAACGTCCTCTGGAAAGACGTATTCGTTCGTGGGTTCGCGCGGCGAACCGTGGCAGAACAGCAGTTCGCCTTCGGAATGCAGACGCGGCAACTCGCCGAGCCAATCCCAGCGGCGGTTGACCATCTGCTGGTTGCCGGGCGCGTTTTCAAGCTGGTCGCGCGTTCAATACACGGCCGCCAGCGCCACGGGATTGAAGCCGTCGGGATCGAACAGCGCGGCCTGATCGTGGTTGCCCAGGATCGTCAGCTTGCAACTGCGCCGCACTTCGTCGAGGCACTGAACCGGATCAGGGCCATAGCCGATCACATCGCCCAGGCAATAGATCTCGGTGATGCCCTGCGAGCGGATGTCGTTCAGCACTTCGCGCAGGGCTTCGAGATTTGCGTGTACGTCACTGATGAGTGCTCTTCTCACACCCGCACTGCCTTTCTGGAGCAACAAGCTAACTACATCGCCCGCTAGCGCTTCGTCCGCTGCGCTAAGAGCATAATCTGGCCAGTGTACTTTCTTTGGCGATAGCGCCGCAATTGCGGCCCGCGCCGGAATCGCTTACACGATTATACGAGGTAGCTAACGACACGCGGCCGATTCTGCCCCGGGAAGCCGCTGAATCGGATCATTTCAGTCATTCGGATTGTGCCGCCTTTTCTTCGGCAGCACTAGCTCGCAAATAGCGGGGCGATAGCGTCCATAGGTCGTCTCGGCGGCCCGTTTGATAGGCACGCCAGGCGATTTGGCCGACGGTAGCGGCTCGTGGCGGCCACAATTCGGGCGAAACGACACGCGCCGGCTCCAACCGCGGCACCAGCCGCTTCAGCCCACTTCCGGTGACCAGAACGCCGCCGGCACGCGCCAAAAAATGGTCGTTATCGATAATTTCGGCTGGCGCGGTCATGTGCCACGTGCCGTCTGCTTGCTCGAATTGTGCCGCAAAGAGTTGCGACCGCTGCGCATCGAGCACAGCCCACAACGTCTCGGCAGACGCCGGCGCTTGCGCGGCGATGACTTCCAGCGTATCGACCCCCAGCACCTCGCAGCCCACTGCATAGGCAAAGGTCTTGGCGGTGGTCACCCCCACGCGCAAGCCGGTAAACGAGCCGGGACCAATGGTCACCGCCACCAGGTTAATGTCTTGCGGACGCCAAGCGGCTTTCGCGAGCGCGCTGGCAATGCCAGGAGCCAGCGACTGCGCGGTGCGCTGCTGCTCGTTCAGCATCTCGCTAACGAGCACGCGATTGTCTTCCAGCAGCGCGACCTCGCCAGACATTCCAGAGGTTTCGAGAGCGAGAATCTTCATGCGGCCGCCAGCGCCTCTTTGGCCGCCTGAATTGTCTGCTCAATATCGGCGTCGGTATGTTTGTCCGACACAAACAAAGCTTCGTACTGGCTGCACGGAAAGTACACGCCGCGCTCAATCAATCCCCAGAAGAACTTCCCATACCGCGCGGCATCGCTTTGGCTGGCAGTGTCCCAGTTGGTGACAGGCGAAGCATTGAAGAACAGCGTCATCATGCTGCCAACCCGCTGGACCTGATGCGGCACGCCTGCGGCCGCAGCCGCTTCGCGCAGCCCTTCCGCCAGGCGCGCACATTTCTGTTCGAGTCGTGCGTAAGGCGGATCCGCCTTAAGCACCTTCAGCGTTGCCGCGCCGGCCGCAGTGGCGATCGGATTGCCGCTGAGCGTTCCTGCTTGATAGACCTTCCCCGCCGGCAAAATCTGATCCATGATTTCGCGTTTGCCGCCGTAAGCCGCCAGCGGCATGCCACCGCCGACGATCTTGCCCATGGTCGTCATATCCGGCGTGATGCCGAACAGCTCTTGAGCGCCACCATATGCCAGGCGAAAACCGGTCATCACTTCGTCGAAGATCAGCACCGTGCCATGTTGTTGTGTCAACTTGCGTAAGGCTTGCAAAAATTCTGGCGTCGGCACGACCAGGCCCATGTTGCCGACGACAGGTTCCAGAATCACCGCCGCCAGACTTGCGCCATGCTCGGCGAAGGTCGCTTCGAGTTGAGCGACGTCGTTGTAACGCAGGATGAGCGTATCCTGCGTGGTGCCGGCCGTCACGCCTGGCGAGTTGGGAGCCCCGAGAGTCGCGGCTGCACTG
>JAEZGD010000619.1 GCA_023417165.1 Planctomycetota bacterium | reverse complement strand
AAGTGCCAAGCGCCAAGGTCCAAGTGCCAAGGCGGATCTTTGGAACTTGGCACTTGAACCTTGGAACCTTTTCCTGAAACCTATGTCCCTTGCCGCTAGCCTCATCCCGAGTGCTTCTCGCCCGCTGGCGCTTCGCGTGCGGCCGGATCTTGATGCGCACGAGCAAGTGTACGAGGGGCGGCGCCATTGGGTGGTCAAAGATCCGCTCACGCTGCGTTATTACCGCTTTCAGGAAGAGGAATACGCGATCCTCTCGGCCCTCGATGGTCGCATCAGCCTAAACGACTTGCGGAAGAACTTCGAGCGAAAGTTTGCGCCGCAGAAGATCACCGCCGCGGAGTTGCATCACTTTCTGGGCACGCTCTATAAGGCGTCGCTCGTCATCTCTGATGCCGCCGGGCAAGGCGAGCAGTTGCAAGCGCGCGAGGTCGAGCGCCGCGCCCAACAGCGCCGCGAGCGCTGGGGCAACTTGCTGGCGATTCGCTTTCGCGGCTTCAATCCCGATCGCCTGCTCACATGGCTGAACGCCCGCGTCGGCTGGCTATTTACCATACCGATGGTGGTGCTGGCGATTGCGTTCGGGCTATCGGCGCTGTTGCTATTGTTCGTCGAATTCGAAACATTTCGCGCACGCTTGCCGGGCTTTCACGAGTTCTTCGCCTGGAAGAACTGGATCTGGCTATCGCTGACGCTGGCAGCGGTGAAGATCCTGCACGAGTTTGGTCACGGACTCGCCTGCAAACGACTCGGCGGCGAATGCCACGAGATGGGCGTGCTGGTATTGATTCTTTCGCCTTGCTTGTATGCCAATGTCTCAGACGCCTGGACGCTGCCGAACAAGTGGCACCGCGCCGCCATCGGCGCTGCCGGCATGTATGTCGAATTGATGCTCGCCAGTCTGGCGACTTATGTCTGGTGGATGACGCAGCCTGGCATCGTGCACTACCTGGCGTTGAACGTGATGTTCGTGTGCTCGGTCAGCACGCTGATGTTCAATGCCAACCCGTTGATGCGGTTCGACGGCTACTACATCCTGTCCGACTTGCTCGAGATTCCCAACCTGCGCAGCAAAGCCAATCGCGTGCTGCAAACGCAACTTGGCGCGTGGTGCCTGGGGCTGAAAGTTCCGCACGATCCATTCCTGCCGCGGCGGAATCAACTGGCGTTTGCTTTGTTTGCCGTCGCGGCGGGGCTGTATGGCTGGCTGATCACCGTTTCGATCTTGTGGACGCTGGTGAAGATGTTTGAACCGTATGGGTTCAAGGTGATCGGCATGGGGCTGGCGATGACCATGCTCTATGCGGTGGTCATGCGACCGGTGATGCAAATCGCCAAGTTTCTTTTCGTGCCAGGGAGGGCCGAACCTGTGAACGTGTTACGCGCCTTGATCAGCGGCTCGGTCGTGGCCGCGGCGGGCATTGCCCTCGCCTGGATGCCGCTGCCGCGCTATGTGATGTGCAGCGCGCTGGTCGAGCCGCGCGACGCCGCCAACGTGTATGTCGATGTCGCTGGCAACGTGCGCGAAGTGCTGGCGGCACCGTTTGGACATGTGGAGCCAGGCCAACCGATCTTGCGATTGGAAAACATCGACCTCGATCTGGCACTCGCGCGACTGGAAGGCGAGCGCGCCCAGATGGCGACCCGCCTGCAAGCGATGCGCGAGCGAGCGCTTGTTGATGACGACGCGGCGCAGCGCGTGGCCGATACCGAAGAAGCGCTCGCCGCGCTCGACGAGCAGCTTGCTCGCAAGCAAACCGAACGACGACGCCTGGTGATTGTCGCGCCGACCGCCGGCATTCTCACGCCCCCTGCGCCGCGCGCCAGTGAAGAGCGTACCTCGGGCCGCCTGGCGGTTTGGAATGGCCATCCGCTGGAAGTTCGCAATGTCGGCGCGCACCTGCCAACCGGAACCGTCATTGGCACGATCGGCGTGCCAGACGCGCTGGAAGTCACGCTGACGATCGATGAAACTGAAATCGATTTCGTGCGCGTCGGCCAACAAGTCGATATCGTGCTCGACGAACTGCCAGGCAAGCGACTGACTGCGCAGGTGGCGACCCTGTCGGCCGATGAACTGAAAATCGCGTCGAGCAGCCTCTCGCAGAAGACCGGCGGTAGCTTGGAGACGCGCACCGATCGCGACGGACAGGAACGCCCGTTGCGCACGACCTACCAGGCGAGCGCGCCGCTTGACAATCCGCAGGGCCAGATCGTGGCCGGCGCTCGCGGCACCGCTAGGATCGCCGCCGGCAAAGAAACGTTGGGCCGCCGCTTGTGGCGCGAGGCGTGTCGCACTTTGGCCTGGGAACTGTAACGAACAACAAAAAACCCTCGCACCAGCGTGCGAGGGTTTTGAGAGTTCAGGCTTGCATGACAAGCATGATTAGGCTTCGGAGTCGGCTTCCGCAGGCGTTGGCGAGTTGCGGGCCGGCTTCGGACTGTTGAGCATCGGCTTTTCGTCCGCAGGCTCGGCCTCGGCAGGATTGCGCGGCACCAGCTTTCCTTCCGGCTCTTTCTTCAGGATCGAGCTGCCTTTGGTCTTGGGCTCTTCCTGCGGTTCGCCATTGGTGCTTTCGTCCTCGGTCGGCTTTTGCACTTCCGCTCGTGGCGGTGGAGGCGGAGCGACCGGCGGCTTTGCCACCTGACGCTGCACCGTCGTCGACGGCGCGGGCTCGGTGATGATGCGGCGCGTCACGGTTCCTTCGGCCGGCATATAGTGCGACTCGATGGGCGTACCACAGCCTTCGATCGGCACACGCATCGCCACGACACGCGGCGTCATGCGGGTAGCCTCAACAGCGACCCACTTGGCCACCGTGCGCGGCTCTTGCATGACACGCTCTTCGGTCACCATGCGGCAGACCTTCACCGGAATCTGCTCTTCGCGTTCTTCGTATTCGACCCGCTGGGTGGTGACAGGCGTGCGACGCTCTTGCGTCTCTTGCACCCACTTCAGCGTGCGAATCGGCTGCCGCTCGACCACGCGTTCAACGACCGGGCGTTGCACTTGCACCGGAGTCCGCTGTTCGTGCACTTGCTGCTCGTAACGCAAAGTTTGCACAGGCACGCGGCGCGTTTGCACTTCGTCCACAAAGCGCGTGACTTGCACCGGCACTTCGGTGGTGACGACGCGCTGCACCATTTGCGTTCGCGGCACTTGCTGGGCAACGACATTCGGCACGAAGACGCGCTGCGTGACGGTCGTCGCAGGCGCCTGCGTCGGCACCCAATGGAAGCCGCCGCGATGGAAGAACGTGTTGCCGGTCACATTGCTGACCGAACTGCCGCCAGGCACCCATTGCAGGCGATTGCGCACCTGGCCGGGCACGACGCTCGTCTGATCGACGAAACCGCCCTGATCGACGAACTGCGTCGTCATGGTGGTGACCGGTTCGACGACGGTTTGCTGCTGTTGCTGCATGACCGTGTCTTGCACCGCGCGACGCACCGTGAATTGCTCTTCGCGCTCTTGTGTCTCATAGACGGGCTTGAGCGTGGTGAACTGCTGCACGCGCTCTTCCGTCTCGGTCACATACCTGACGCGATCGAACGAGACTTCGCGCTCGCTGGTTTCCCAGACTGGCTTCATCACGGTGACCTGCTCGACACGCTCGCTGGTCTCGGTGATGGGCTTGGCCACCGTAAAGCGGCGCACGCGAACCTCGGTCTCCCACACCGGCTTTTGCACAGTGACTTGACGCTCGACCATTTGCGTCTCGTATTCGAGACGATAGGTCGTGACCGGTTGTTGGTCGTAAACGGTTTTGTAAACGATGCGATAGGCCTCAGAGCAACCGCACGGCTCTTGAGCCAGGCTTACCGCCGGCGCGACGAGCGCACCGGCCAACACCGCAGCCCCCAGCCGCGATGCTTTCAGCCAACGAAGGAACGAATCTGTCATGTGCTTTCTCACCCCTAGCAAGAAGCGAAAGGCTCGACCATGAAATAACCAGCCGGCTTCTTGCTGGCTGTCGCGACGATGTGCCGGAACCGGCGGGATGTGCAGGTTTGTCGCGCGCACTTCCTACGCAGGAGTGTGGCGTTTTTTTACGCCTGTTTCAAACGCTCGTGCGTGGCAAAAATGCGACATCCCGACCAAACTCAAAGACCAGCAACATCTTACGCGATAAAAAATTCCTTGAAGAAATTCTAGCGGTCTGCCGACATGCAGAGAATGCCGTTTTTCCCAGAAAAACCAGCACAAACAGACAAGCCGCACAGCCTACCCAACCAGCAAAGTCGCCCGTACGAGCGACCCATTGCCGCCACTCAAGGCGAAAGTAAAAGCAAAAAAGATCCCAACTCTTGCTACGAAGATCCTCGCGAACCGCTGGCTGATAGCTGACAGCATTGTGTCCTGTGCGCGGCGAATGGTGTAAGTTTCGCGCTCGATGGCGACCTGATAGCGTTGCCTGCAAGCGGCGAGTGTTACCGCGTAGTCGCATTGGCTGCTGGCTATTCGAGCCCCATCGCACCAGCAGGCTGGATCGGGACACCGCCCACAATGCCCAGGC
>JAEZGD010000575.1 GCA_023417165.1 Planctomycetota bacterium | reverse complement strand
GCCCACCAGTCGCGTGACATCGTCGAAACGCAGCAACCGAAATCGGTGTTTCAAACGCAGGTACTCGCTATGGAACTTCTCCAGCAAGTGGAAAGTGCCTTCGTTGTGGCCCACGACCGGATTGATGAAGGTCGAGCGCGCGTGCGTCAGCAATCGCTCAAACAAGGCCAAAAACGCCTCGGGAATTGGCTTCTTTCGCCACGTGGTCTCGCCAGCGAGTATCTTGCTGCCTAGACCCTTGCTGATGAAGCTTTCCCAGTTACCGGCGCGGACGTCGGCAATGCACGAGTCTCGCTTGGTCGCCAGTTCGCCGGTTAGTGGAAACGCTTCCATTTCGGTAAGCAGCGCGTCCAGTTCGTGTTCTTCCAAGCCGGAGCAATGCCGCAACTGCTGCCAGGCTTCGGGCGGCGATTCGAGATACATGCCATACAGGCCGTTGACGGTGTCATAGACCACGCGGCTGATGCTACGCGTGGTTTCTGCTTTCGTCAGCAGATGAAACAGCCGCAGCAAATCCTCGGTGGCATCTTGCGCGAGCGTGGCTTCAATGGCCATCGCGCGCAAGCGTTGATCGGTGGCGTCGTCGGTGATCATCCAGCCCGAGGGAAGGCCGAGCTCCAGGCTAAAGCTGCCGGCGATCGCCATAAAGAAGCTGTCGAGCGTGCTGACGCGCAGGCGATGCACGTTGCGCGTCGTTTGTTCTAGCAGTGCGAGGCATTCGTCGCGCGACAGTTCGCCTTGGGCGATGAATTGGCCAAGCTGCGCGAGTGCTTTCGGATCGTGCGCTGCTTCGGCCAAGCGAAATAGCACCCGATCAAGGATTTCGCCAGCCGCTTTGCGAGTAAACGTGGTCGCGAGAATCTGCTCGCCTGCGACTTCGGCGGCCAGCAGTTCCAGAAAGCGATTGGAGAGTCGAAAGGTTTTGCCAGTTCCCGCGGAAGCGCGAATTACCAAGTGAGGCCAGCGCTGCGTCGGTGTGGTGGAGTTGGTCGGCGCGCTCATGCTGGAGCTCCTTCTTCCGCGGCAGCCAACTGCCGCCCAGCGACCAGATTTTGGCAAATCGCAGCGAATTCGTCGTACGGCGAGATCTGCTCGTAACAAGGAGGCCAAAAACACTGCGACAGAATGCCATCGACCACTTGCGCGGCCACGGCGTCGGCGCTACGCCAATCGACTTCGCTCCACTCCGGCAGGCGTGCACCAACATCTTCGGCCGATTGCGGCAGCACGATGTAACCCACGTGCGGCGGCGCGGTGACACCATCCAGCGACTGGGCCAGGCGGCGATACAAGGGCAACTGTAAGTCGATCCAGTTTTCGCCGTGGCGATGGGTCTTTTCGGGATGCTCGCCCCGATCGCCTGACTTGTAGTCGAAGACCATCCACTCGTTGCGTTCTTCGTGACGATCAACACGATCGATACGGCCGAGTACCGGAATGGTCCGCTCGCCGAACTGCAGCGGTTGCAAGAGTTCGAGTTCGATCTTCTCAATGCGCCAGCCTGCGCTGCGCCACTCTGCTTGCCAGCGCGCGAAGGCCAGCAGACGAAAGCGCGCTTGTTCGACTTGAATGTTCACAGCCGCCCGGCGCGATTCGCCGTATTCGTCGCGCGCGATTGCATACAACTCTTGGACGAGCCAGTCGGCCAGCTTCTTCGAGTCGGTAAGATCTTTGACCTCGCTGTCACCAAATTTTTGTAACACATGGTGAATGAGGTTGCCAAACTGCATGCCATCCAGCTCTTCGGCAGCATCGGCGAGCGATGTCAACTTCATCAGCCGCTTCAAATAGAAGCGATAGGGACAAGCCAGATACGCGCGGAAGTCGGTGACGTTCAGCTTCTCGATGGAAAGCGCCGATAGTTGCGGACGAGGTACGGTCAAACGCGATTGCGCCAGCGGTTCGAACGCGCCGCCCAAGAGTAAGCGAGGCCGCGCCACGTGCGAGTGATCGTTGAAATAGTCGTAAGCACGCGTCGCGATTGTTTCGCGATCGGCGGCAAAGAGCAAGCGACTAGGCAGCAGCGGGTTGCGATCGGCATCGTGGCGCGCCACGATCCAGCGTATGTCTTTGCGCGTCGCGAGCAGTATGCTAGCGGCATAAGCATCGCGCGCGTACTGGCGATCGGTGTTCTTTTCCAATCCCAAGTGAAAACGCAGACGATTCGGCAGGAAGATGTCGGCGCTGTGCGAAGTGGGAATAAATCCTTCGTTGAAGGTCGTCACAATCAGCGCGGGCGCATCGTCCAGTGGCAGCTCGAACCAGCCGAGCATTTCGATGGTGTCTTCTTCCGCGAGTGGTGGCACCGTGCCACCGCGAGCGGCCGCCAGGACCAGGTCGAGCGCGCTGGTGACCGTCCCTTTCGGAGCGAGCTTCGCCGGGACGTCGTTCAGCGCTTCCAAGGCCGACTGTAACTGCTCGCAAGCCTCGAGGGTGGCGTGATCGTGGCGATCAAGCTGACGAAACGTGCGCCGGCGATAGATTTCGACCAGACAGTTCTCGATCGGTTCAATCCAGGCCGATAACGTTTTGTTCCCTTTGACACGCAACGGCTTCAGCCACTTGGCGATCTTGTCACATGCTTTCGCCACGGCAGGCCAACGCTGGGCGGCTTTGTCGTCGCAGTCTTCGAATTCTGTTGGTAGTCGGTTGGCTTGCAGTTCATCCAACTGCGACAGGACCAGTGGATTGATGCCCTCGGCCAGCAGCCAATCATACAGATCGGGGTGCCGCACCATCGCTGCAAAGGCCGCGAAGGTCGGTTGGCGCAGATACTCGGCCACTGCTTCGAGCAAGCGATACGGTGCGGTCGTGCCGACCGTGCGCGTTTTCACAAAGCGCGTGGCGATGCCGAACTCGCTCAGTTGTCGCGCGATTTGCGGCGCGATGTTTTCGTCGCCCAATCCCAAGGTGATTTTGTCGGCGCGATACTGACCATTGAAACTCGCCAACTGTTCAGCCACCGCATAGGCCTGATCGGCAGGGCCATCGACACGCAGCACCTTCTGATCGTTGAAGGGAATCGACGTGTGACGCCACTGATCGGGCTGAATGCAGCCGTATTCGGTAAAGCGATCGTTCCATGATTGTGGCGCATGCACGAGCGCCGTGACGCGATTTGCAACTTGGTCGAGCATTTGGCGCATCGCCGTGTTCATATCGGCGACGCCAATCAGGACCAGATCGTGCTTGGTCTCGCACAGCCGATTCTTGATGGCAAACAAACGCGCGGTTTGCACGTCCCACACGTCCAAACCGTCGAGCAACGCCAGGTAACGCTTTTGCACGTTGTCGAGCGCTTGCCAGCGCGGCTCTTCATCGAAGCCTGGCAGCTGCTTGGCTTTGACCAGCACGTCTTCGAAGTTCAAGCCATCGGAAGCGAGCTCACGATGTTGTTGCTGTAAGAGTCCGCCGAGCTCGAGCCAACCTTCCCAGTCGTCGGCGGCAAGTGGATGCGGCACGACATGGGCTAACAACTTGGGAGGGGTATCGCGCAGCGCTTCGGCCCAGGCTAGACGCTGTGTCAAATCGCTCGCCAGTGGCCGTTTGATTTCATACAAGTGCTCTGGCATGGTGCCGAGCGTGCCCAACAATGGGGGCTCCAGAATCAGTTTGCGCCGCTCACACTCGTCCACGAGGATTTCGAGCAAACGCCGCCCCGCGCGCGAGGAGGGGACGACCACGTGCACCTGGCCCAGCCGCGCCTGGCGAGCTTTGGTGTAGCGGTCGAGCAGATATTCGGCGGCGGCCAGCAATGCGGGGCGAAAAGAACCGTCTTGCGAGGGTTCGCCACCAAGAAATACGCGGTGAATCGGCATGATTGACCTTCCGTGGGATGGTCCCACGATACAACGTCCGAGCCCACCCAGGTAGTGGTGGGATGACGCCGCGGAAGCGGTCGCAAGCCACGTCCCTGGCTTCGGTTCCTGCCGCTACTATCGCCAGGCGTTTTGACACCTTTGGTCACAAGCCCGACGAAATCCGGTCCCAGTCGAGATTTTTCTCGCGATCGATGCGCGGTAGTTTCGTCGTGAGCGCTTCGACATACTTCTGGGCGGCGCCGGTGTTATAGATCACCACGCGCTCGTCAGGCGTGATCCAGCCACTTTGTGAAAGGCTGGCGAGTGCCCCGACGCAGGCGGCCGATTCGGGGCAGATCGCAATCCCGGTCGTGCGCGCGGCCAGATGCATCCACTCCAAGATTTTCGCTTCGTCAACCGCGATCGCGCAGCCGCCGCTGGCGCGCACCGCATCGAGGATCATAAAGTCGCCCACGGCCGCCGGCACACGAATGCCGCTGGCGATCGTGGCGGCATTGGAGATTGGTTCGGCGAAGCGTTGGCCACGCTCAAAGGCGGTGACGATCGGCGCGCACCCGGTCGACTG
>JAEZGD010000541.1 GCA_023417165.1 Planctomycetota bacterium | reverse complement strand
CTAATGCTCAGGAGATGCTCTCGGCCGCGGCTCCGGAACTGAAAACCTATATCGATCCCACCGGCCTCGCGAACAGTCACTACGCTGTCTCGTTGCTTCCCACCATGTGGCTCCTCGATCGCCAAGGCAACCTGCTCGCCAAGAGCCAAGGAGCGCGGGATTGGAGCGACCCGAAGCTCAAAGCGCTGCTCGAGGGAATGACGAATGACCAAGCACGAATGACCAATGAATGACTGGATATACTGATCATTGGTCCTTCGCCATTCTTCCACAGTGCGACTCGCAGACTCGCCACACTTCCGCAACTAGCCCGACGCGCCAGCGAGGGAAGAGTTATGCCAATATCGCACGAGCGCCATGAGTACCAGTGCGGCATGAAGCATGGCGCTTCCGTGCAGCACGCCATTGAGGAGCCCTTGGCGACCAAAGGGTACCGGCATAACTCTTCCCTCGCTGGCGCTTCGGGCTAGTAGTTGGGCATTGGTCATTCGTGCTTGGTCATTCGTCATTCTTCTACGTTCATGGCACTTCGCCGATGGCGACGATGCTGCAAGCCACGATGGGATCGAGGCCGAGTTCTTTTGCCCTGGCGATGACCTCGTCGCTGTCGCTGCCGGGATTTAGGTACAGTTCCTGGCAGCCTTTGGCTTTGATCTCGTCAAGCACTTTCACGCCAATCTCGGGCGGCAAGTAAACGCTGATGCGCGTCAGTGGCACGGGGATTTCGGCCAGCGAGGTGAACACGCGCCGCCCTTCGATCTCGCCTCCTTTGGGATTCACAGGATAGACGTCGTAACCTTGGCGCAGGTAGGCACGCACGCTTTTGTTGCCGAATTTGGTGCGGTCGGCGCTCGCACCGACAATCGCGACGGTTGGGCGTTCCATTCGTAGTCTCCTTAACACGGCCAATTGCGGCGAGCTCTCGTCCTCGCGCCACATCCAGTAAGGCAAGAGCGGCAATGCCCACAGGCCTAGCACACCAGCGGCGAATCCCAGCGCCGGCCAGACGTTGTGTGCGGCCACAAATACTGTCAAGCAGAACAATGGCAAGGCGAACAGGGCGACAATGCTATCCGCAATATGCACCCGCTGCTGTGCATCGCTACTGATGGCTTCGGCGACGAGCGTGGCTCCCGTCGGCGCGATGGTATAAAGTCCCGCACCGACTAGCCAGCACACCGTCTCCCAGATCCGATAGTAGCCCAGATGCGGATAAATCTCTTTGCCAAACAGCGTTAGCCCCGCCACCAACGTCATCAGGACAAACAATTGTCCGAGCGTCCAACGCATCATGCGCCGTCGGCGTCGTCCAAGATGCGTGTTGCGAGGAAGCGACATCGACAACGCTCTCCAGCGAGTGCTCTGGCGACTATCGATCTGTAGTCTTCTTCGTTCCTCCCGCAAAAATTATTGCTTGATAACACGAATTACGAATGGCCACTCGTCATTTGTGCTTCGTCATTCGTTCGACATTTGAATCTCGAGATTCGTCATTACCCTACGATTTCTCGAGTTCGAGCCGCAGGTCTTTGGCGTCGAGCTTGACCTTTTCGATCACGTCGGCGGCTTCGATCTTGGCAAGCCACTCGGACAGTTCGCGATAGTCGGCCTGTGGGCGAGCAGTCGCCAGCATGCGCGCGCCGCGAATGGCGTTGGTCAGCACTTGGACGCGTTTCCACTGCTGACCGCTGGCCAGAATCTCTTGATTGCCTTGGGCGTCGGGATCGTCGAGCCCGGCGGTGCTGGTCGGATCAAGCATCTCTTCCAGCACGGTTAACGCCCGCGAATCGCCGTGGCGGCAAAGCCCCAGCGCCGCGTTATAGCGCACGTTGGCGTCGGCATCGTCGAGCATCTGCGCGAGCCGCTCGAGCGCTTCTTCACCGCCAACCATGCCCAGCGTGTAAGCCGCCGCCGAGCGCAGCTTGTCGTATTCTTCGTCGGCATACGCGCCGTCGCCGCGCTCCTTCGAACTTTCGATCAACGTTTGCATCAGCGTCGTGTTGTCGTGCAGCGCGTCGGACGAGCGCTGCCCTGCTTGTACGGCGATGGCGCCCAGAGCCGCGCTGCGCACCGCGAAGCCTTCCGGATCGCCGCTGGCATCGGGCCCTGCGGCCGCGATCAGCGCCGCCAGGCTGTCGTCGACTTCAAACTCGCCGAGAACGTGGCACAAATAGACTTCGAGCTTGATGCGGTTTTCATAAACGGCGTCGCTGCGTTGCTTACGAGCTTCGTCGGTTTCGCTGGCGGCGCTGCGTTTGCGCTGCGGGCGGCTATCGCGCAGCGAGGTAAGCGTGGCGGCCAACTCCTTCGCCAGCGCGCGATCTTGTTTCAAATGCTGGTACTGCGGCTTGCGCAACAGCTCGGCCAGGTTATAGGCGCGCTGCCAACTGGCGTCGTTCACCTTGCCGATGTCACGGACCAGATCTTGCGGATTGCTGCCCATGTGCGCGAGCCAGCTGAACAGCAGCCAGACCATCACAATGACGGTCACGATCACCAGCGGGATCAAGAACAGTTGCAGCAAAAAGCTAGCGCTCGGGGGCTGAACCGGCGGCAAAGGCTCGCGGGGAGTGGTCGATTTTGGTTCGGACAACGAGTCGGACATGCCTCAAACGACCTCCGCGTATGCCTGGGGAGAGGGAATCCCTTAGTCTAAGGATCGCTGACCTGGATGTCGCCCCAGTGTGCATGCAATGTCGCGTTTCGCTCCGCGAAAGCAGCGCTCCTCCAGGCGACCACACTGCTAGCAAAACGTGCTACTTGCGCAGCCTTAAAGCCAACTTTATGCCTGCGTTTTGCCACACGCATTCGCAACGCAAGCGACGGAACGAACACCACTTAGCGTATGCCTGCGGCCTTGCTTGCACCGGCGAATATGCCTGGGCGTGCAGCCTCGAATGGGTGGCAGGGCCGGGACCAATGGCGCGACGTTCTGCCAGCATTATAGCCTTCGCAGCACACTAATCAACAGTTATTTACAAGTTAGATTCGCTCGACCGAATGCCGTCACAGACTAACAATCTGACAAATATAAGAATGTTTCTGGAGAGGGCCCCCGCAACTGCACGATTCATCACAAAGCATGGATGCTGCAAATTGCTAGAGGCGAAGCAGCAGATCGTAGATTCTGGAAAAAGGGATTGGCATGCGCAAGGATGCTCGCAAGTGGCTTCGTCGTGGAATTGCGGCTTCGTGGTGTGGCCTGAGCCTCGTAGCCACTTCGCTACTGGCCCAAGCGCCGAACGATTTGCCGGTGCTGCCCGAAGTGGAAGTCCAGGCCGAGCCAGAGGCACCCGACGCGTTGCCACCGCTGATCGACCTGCCCACGACTGCCGACATTTTCCAGGACGGCTATCGTTTCGGCAGCCCGCGCACCGAGACCTATTTTGCGCCGTCGTCGACAACCGGTTCGATCATCGACCTGCCCGACGCCGACATCCCCGCCACGGTCAATGTGATTCCCGAAGCGCTGATGCGTGATCAGCAAGTGCTTCAGCTTCACGACATCGTGCGCAACGCTGGTGGCACAGTGCCCGGCGGTGGCGATCCCGTTTTTGCCGATCGCATTTTTCTGCGCGGGTTTGAATTGCGGTCGCGCGACTTCCGCCGCGATGGCTTCATGGACCCGACGTTTGTGCCGCGCGACTTTCAAAGCATCGAGCGCGTCGAAATCTTGAAAGGTCCCGCTTCCACCTTGTATGGCGCTGGCTCGCCGGGCGGTGTGGTGAACCTGATCACGAAGAAACCGCTGGATGCCGAGTTCGTCGACTTTGCGTACACGTTCGGTTCGTGGGATCGCTCGCGCTTTACGCTCGACGTCAACGGCTATGCCAACGAGTCGGGCACGGTGACCTATCGCTTCAACGGTGCCCAAGAAGAAGCCGACAGCTTCCGGGACTTTGGTTATCTGGATCGCACGTTGCTCGCTCCCAGCTTGCGTTGGCAAATCGACGAGCGCACCAACCTTGTCTGGCAAGGCGAGTTCCACAAAGATCACCGCCAGGCCGATCTGGGAATTCCCGCGATCAATGGCAACCCGTTGGCGCTGCCGCCGAACTTGTTTGTCGGCGAGCCAGGCAACGATTTCATTCGCGCCGACGAATATCGCCAATCGCTGGTGCTGACGCACGACCTGTCCGATGACTGGACGCTGCAAGTCGGCGGTTCGTCGCTGTTTTACGACTATCCCTCGTCGTTCACCAGCGCCTCAGGCGACGCCACCGGCTTCTTGCCGCCGATCAATCCGGCCGCCGGGCAGTTCTATCGCTCGCGCACGACGTTCTCAACCGCCGACGAACAATCGCAATCGGCGCAGGTCAATCTCGCAGGCGAGTTCTACACCGGCGAGCTCAAGCACCAGGCCTTGGTCGGCATGGAATACATCTACTTTGATTCCAACACGCAACTCGACTTCTCGCAGTCGGGCCTGCTGGGACCAGAAAACATCACCGCCCTGCCGTATAACAATCCGCCGTTCATTCCGCTGGGTTCCGCGGTCTTCCCGGTGTTCCGTCAGCAACGCGTCGGCGGTTACTTACAAGACACTGTCGAAGTGACGCCGTACTGGAAGCTCGTGGGCGGCGTCCGTTTCGACACGGTCGATTTCGACTTCGATCGCACGCTGGTGTTGGGGCCGCCCGCCACCTTCGAGACCGATCAGCAGTTCAACCGCGTCAGCCCGCGCGGCGGCGTGATCTATCAGCCGTTCGCTGACGACGACCTGGCGCTGTACTTCAACTACAGCGAGTCGTTCGCGCCTCCAGGCGGTGGTATCTATATCAACTCGGGCGACCTGCGTCCGGTGCTGGGCAAAGGTTACGAACTGGGCGTGAAGACGCAGCTTTTGGAATACCTGACGCTGAACGCGGCCGGCTTCTATGCCACGCGTGAGAACGCCGATCTCAACTCCAGTGCGTTTATCTTAACGCAGGTCGGCGAAGAGCGCTCGCAAGGCGTCGATCTCAACGCGCTCGGCCAAATCACCGACCGCTGGAGCGCGGTGGCGAACTATACCTATACCGACGAGCGGCTCAGCGATCCGTTCGATCCTAGCTTGGACGGCAATCGCCAACGCAACGTACCCTACAACACGGCCAACTTCTGGACGCGCTACAACTTGGTCCAGGACCAATGCCAAACGCTGGGCGCGGCGGTCGGTCTGGTGTATCTCGACAATCGCCCTGGCGACTTGACGAACACGTTTGACCTGCCGAGTTTCGCTCGCTGGGACGCGGGCCTGTTCTATAACCGCGGCCGCGGCTATGCCGCCCTGTATGCCGAGAACCTCTTCGACGTGTACTACGCCGCCAGCAGTCTCGACGCTTTCCAAGTCCAGCCCGGCGCCCCCGCCAATGTGCGGGCGACGGTGGGGTTTGTGTACTAGCCGATTCGCCCGGCAAGATCCCCAACTCCACGCACCAAATCCCAGCGGCTCTGCCACAGTCCTGGGGTTTTGGTGCGGGAGGTTCTTCGGCCAGCGGTAGCGGCGAACACCGTCCTGGGCTAACATTCTTACATTCTCACGAATATAAGACTGTATAAATAGGCTGTGCCATGTCGATTGCTGCCTCTGTTCCGCTACCCGCCGAGCATATCGAGCACTACCAGCGCGAAGGCTACCTCATCCTGCGGCAGGTCTTTACTGCGGACGAGATCGCGATACTCGCCGCCGAAGCCGAGACGCTGCTCGCCCGGCGTGAACTGATCGACACGCAAAACATTCGCTGCCGGTGGCAAGACCACATCGAGACCGGCGAGTGCACCTTCGACTGCTTCGATCCGGCGATCGACATCGGTCCCGTCTGCCGCTACTTCGCGCACGACGAGCGGCTGCTCGCGCCGCTACGTGCGATTTATGACGACGAAGCGCACCTGTTCAAAGACAAGCTGATCTTCAAAGGGCCGGGCTCCAAAGGCTACGACCTGCATCAAGACTTCATCGGCTGGGCGAGGTTTCCCGAATCGTTCATCACCGTGATTGTGGCTATCGACCCGACCGACGCCCAGAACGGCGCGACCGAAGTCTTTCCCGGTCAGCACCTGCAAGGCTATCTTTCGCCTCGCGATGGCGAGTATCACCAACTAGCGGCCGATGCCATCGATACCAGCCACGGCGTCGCGCTGGAACTGGCGCCTGGCGATGTCGCCTTCTTTGGCGGCTTTATGCCCCATCGGTCCGCGCCCAATCGCACCGATCGTTGGCGGCGGCAACTATACCTCAGCTACAACGCGGGGTGCGACGGCGGCGAGCAACGCGACGCCCACTATCGTGAGTTTCACGAATGGCTGGTGAAGAAGTATGCCGAGTACGGCAAGCTCGGCGT
>JAEZGD010000367.1 GCA_023417165.1 Planctomycetota bacterium | reverse complement strand
TCTCGGGATCGATTCGACTGCCAATAAAAAAGCCGCCTCGAATGCGTGGCCGCAACCCTTGTTGCTGCATGATGTTACAACCATGCCACTGAAAATTCCAGTCCACTGGCACGGTGATTGCAAATCTAGGCACCCGTCTTATACCCACTCGAATGCGGAACTTCACCGCTCAACAATACACTAGATTCACACCACCACGGCACGGGAGCACACCACGATGGCACTGGGCGAAAAAATCATCGGTATCGATCTTGGCACCACCAATAGCGTGGTCGCCGTCATGGAAGGGAGCGAGGTCAAAGTCATCGCCAATGCGGAAGGCAACCGACTGACTCCCAGCGTGGTCGCATTCAACGACAAAGGCGAAGTCCTGGTCGGCGAGCCCGCGAAGCGCCAAGCGGTGACCAATCCCACGCGCACCATCTATAGCATCAAGCGCTTCATGGGTCGCCGTCACAACGAAGTGAACAGCGAAGAAAAGATCGTCCCCTACAAGGTCGTGGGCGGTCCTAACGAATATGTGAAGGTGCAGATCGGCGATCAGCAGATGACCCCGCCGGAAATCTCGGCCAAGGTCCTGCGCAAGCTGAAGGAAGCGGCCGAATCGTACCTCGGTCACAAGGTCATGAAGGCCGTGATCACGGTGCCCGCCTACTTCAACGACGCCCAGCGCCAGGCGACCAAAGACGCCGGGCAAGTCGCCGGCTTGGAAGTCGCGCGCATCATCAACGAGCCGACCGCCGCGGCCCTCGCTTACGGTCTCGACAAGAAGAAGGACGAGAAAATCGTCGTCTTCGACTTGGGTGGTGGTACGTTCGACGTCTCGGTGCTGGAAGTCGCAGCCAGTGGCGGCGGCGATGGCAGCGAAAGCCGCGTCTTCGAAGTCATTAGCACCAACGGTGACACGCACCTCGGCGGCGACGACTTCGATCACGCGCTCATCAACTACGTCGCAGACGAATTTAAGAAAGAACAAGGCATCGACCTGCGCAAAGACACCATGGCTTTGCAACGCTTGCAAGAAGCGTGCGAAAAGGCCAAGAAAGAGCTGTCTTCGCTGCCGCAGACCGATATCAATCTGCCGTTTATCACGGCCGATCAAAGCGGTCCGAAGCACTTGCAGATGACGATCACCCGCGCGAAGTTCGAACAACTGAGCGACGCGCTGATCGACCGTTGCCGCAAGCCGGTGCTGCAAGCGCTGGAAGACGCGAAGTTGAAGCCGAGCGACATCGACGAAGTCGTGTTGGTCGGCGGTAGCACGCGCATTCCGAAGGTGCAGACGCTGGTCAAAGAAATCTTTGGCAAAGAGCCGCACAAGGGCGTGAACCCGGACGAAGTCGTCGCGGTCGGCGCGGCTGTGCAAGGCAGCGTGCTGGCTGGTGAACGCAAGGACGTATTGCTCTTGGACGTCACTCCGCTAACGCTCGGTATCGAAACCGAAGGTGGCGTGATGACGGCCGTGATCGAACGCAACACGACCATTCCCGCGGCGCGGACCAAGGTCTTTAGCACCGCGGCTGACAATCAAACAGGCGTGACGGTGCGCGTCTTCCAAGGCGAGCGCCCGATCGCTGAAGCCAACCGTCTGCTCGACCAGTTCGACCTGACCGGAATTCCGCCGGCCCCGCGTGGCATGCCGCAAATCGAAGTCAAATTCGACATCGACGCCAACGGCATCCTCAACGTGTCGGCCAAGGACAAAGGCACGGGCAAAGAAGCCTCGGTCCAGATCAAGCAGTCGAGCGGTCTGTCGCCTGAAGAGATCGAACGGATGCGGAAAGAAGCCGAGACCAACGCCGCCGATGACAAGCGGAAGGTCGAATTGGCGACCGCCCGCAACGAGGCCGAGCATCAAGCCTACGCTCTGGAAAAGATGATCAAAGAGCAAGGCGATAAGCTGGCCGAGAAGGACAAGGAGCCGATCGAGAAGGCCATCGCCAAGGTGCGCGAGACCGCCAAGGGAGAGGATCCCGAAGCGATCAAGACCGCCGTCAACGAGCTGGAGCAGGTCGCGCACGCGTTCGCCAAGACGCTGTACAGCCAGCCTGGCGCTGAAGGCGCGGCTCCGGTACCCGAAGCCGGTGCAGAATCTGGCGGCCAAAAGCCTGGCGACGATGCGATCGACGCCGAGTTCGAGGTGAAGTAATGCACCCGCTGGCGTTGCTGGCGGAATTGGCGTCCGAAGCGCATGCCGAACCGGAGTCAGTCGAAGGCTGGCTCCGGTACCTGGCAGAGCTCGGCGCATGGGATCTCGTTA
Organism: Planctomycetota bacterium; assembly: GCA_023417165.1. Taxonomy (GTDB): domain Bacteria; phylum Planctomycetota; class Planctomycetia; order Pirellulales; family Pirellulaceae; genus JAEZGD01. The sequence goes on along the minus strand of JAEZGD010000367.1, from coordinate 5,948 downwards.
GCATCGTCATGGCGGTGGCGGGCGTTATCGGCGTGTCGCTGTGGCTGTTTGTGCCACGGCGGCGCGTCCCCGGTTTGAATGTCTATGTCACCTCCGAACGCGTGCCGGCCGATCGCGCCGGTGACGAACGTTTTCCGCTGCGCCTGCGGATGGAGATTCGCAACTTCAGCGGCGCGCCCGTGCTGATTCGCCGCGCTGGCTTCACGTTTGCGGCGCTGCGCGCCGATCCGCAGTGCCCGATGCATACCGAAACCAAGGAATGCGAGGTGAAGTTTCCCGGTCGCGTTCCCAATGAACTGTGCGAGCCCGACTGTTACTTGCGCCAAGGCGGTTGCGTGTTGACCTGGATCGCCATCGACTCGGGACACACCGACCAAGAGATCAACGAAGCGCTGCAAACCAATCGCGTGGGGGTCCTGCGCTGCAGCATTGTCCATCTGCGTGAGAAGGCCCAACTTTACGAACTAAAAACCCGGTGCTAGAGAGCCGAGGCCAGCCTCTGATCTCTCCCGGCAGAAAGGGAAGGCAAGGATATGGCTTTCAACTTCAACAAGCTCACCATCAAAGCCCAGGAAGCGGTCGCCGGCGCACAAGCGCTCGCCCAAGAGCGCGGTAATCCCGAATTGACGCCGCTGCACGTTCTTAAAGCCCTCGTCGGCGAAAGCGAAGGCATCGTCAAGCCGCTGTTCGACAAGCTGGGCGTCAACGTGCGCCAACTCGATGGCACCATTGATTCGGAGTTGGGCCGCTTGCCTTCGAGTTCCAGCGGGCATCCACCGCAGCCCAGCGGCGAGTGCCGCAACGTCTTTGAAACCTCGGCCAAGATCAGCGCCAGCATGCAGGACGAGTTCGTCTCGACCGAGCACTTGCTGCTGGCGCTGACGCAAGTCACTTCCAGCGCCAAAAACCTGCTGCAACTCGCAGGCGTGCGGGAAAAAGACATCCTGCAAGCCTTGCAACAGGTGCGCGGCAGCGCGCGCGTGACCGACCAGAATCCCGAAGATAAATACGAAGCGCTGACGAAGTACGGCATCGACTTGGTCGAGCGCGCCATGATGGGCAAGCTCGATCCGGTGATTGGCCGCGACAACGAGATTCGCCGCGTGATTCAAGTCTTGTCGCGCCGTACGAAGAACAATCCCGTGCTGATCGGCGAGCCTGGCGTCGGCAAGACCGCGATCGCCGAAGGGCTGGCGCTGCGCATTGTCGCGGGCGACGTGCCGCAATCGCTCAAAGGCAAGCGCGTGGTCGCACTCGACATGGGTGCGCTGATCGCAGGCACGAAGTTCCGCGGCGAATTCGAAGAACGCCTCAAAGCGGTCCTCAAAGACGTGCAAGCCAGCGGCGGTCAGATCGTGCTGTTCATCGACGAACTTCACACGGTCGTCGGCGCAGGCGCAGCCGAAGGGGGCGCGGATGCCGCCAACCTGCTCAAGCCAGCGCTCGCGCGCGGCGAACTGCGCTGCATTGGCGCTACGACCCTCGACGAGTATCGCAAGCATGTCGAGAAGGACGCCGCCTTGGAGCGCCGCTTTCAGCCCGTCATGGTCGGCGAACCTTCGGTCGAAGACACCATCGCCATCTTGCGCGGGCTGAAGCCGCGTTACGAAGCGCATCACAACGTCAAGATTAAGGACAGTGCGCTGGTGGCCGCTGCGCAACTTTCGCACCGTTATATCACCGATCGTTTCCTGCCAGACAAGGCGATCGACCTGGTGGACGAAGCCGCGAGCCGCATCGCCATGGAGCGCGAAAGCGTGCCGCAAGAGATCGACGAAGTGCAGCGCCGCTTGCAGCAACTCGAACTCGCCGCGCGGCAACTGCAAGGCGAGACCGAAGAAACCGCGCAAGACCGCCTGGCCGAGATCGAAGACGAAATCGACGAGCAAAAGCAAAAGCTGGCGAGCCTGCGCGAGCAGTGGGAAGCGGAGAAGCTCGGCGCTGGCGACGTGAAGGCGTTGCGCCAGGACTTGGACGCTGCCGATCGCGATTTCGCCAAATTCGAGGCCGAAATCCGCGAAAAACAGTCGAGCGGCCAACTGGTGCAAGAGGCCGACTATCAAAGGCTGTACGAACTCGATCAGCAGCGCAAGCAATTGCGCAAGCGCATCGAATCGCAGGAAGAAAAGGATGGCGATACCGCCGAGGCGAAGCCTTCAGAGCGCCGCCTGCTGCGTACAGAAGTGACCGAGGACGAGATCGCGGCGGTCGTCAGCGCGTGGACCGGCATTCCGGTCAGTCGCATGCTCGAAACCGAGCGCGCGAAGCTGCTGGTGATGGAAGACCGCCTGCATCAGCGCGTCGTCGGCCAGGACGAAGCGGTCGTGGCTGTCAGCAACGCCGTGCGCCGCAGTCGCAGCGGATTGCAAGATCCGAATCGGCCGATTGGCTCGTTCATCTTTCTTGGTCCGACCGGCGTGGGCAAAACCGAACTGTGCAAGGCGCTGGCTGAAGTGCTGTTCGATGACGAGCACGCTATGGTCCGACTCGATATGAGCGAGTTCATGGAGCGCCACACCGTCAGCCGCTTGATTGGCGCGCCGCCGGGCTATGTGGGTTACGAAGAAGGTGGCCGCCTGACGGAAGCGGTGCGCCGCCGTCCGTACAGCGTGGTGCTGCTCGATGAAATCGAGAAGGCGCATCGCGATGTGTTCAACGTGCTGTTACAGGTGCTGGACGATGGTCGCTTGACCGACGGCCAGGGGCACACCGTCGACTTCACCAACACGCTGTTCGTGATGACCAGCAACATCGGCAGCCAGAAGAATCAAAAGGTGGCCGAAGAAGGTGGCGACGAAGAGGATATGCGCACCGCGGTGAAGGAAGCGCTGCAAGCGAGGTTCTTGCCAGAGTTTCTCAACCGCATCGACGAGACGATCATCTTCCACCCATTGGGGCGCGATCAGATTGGCCGCATCGTCGACCTGCAAGTGCAACGACTTGCCAAGCAACTGGCGCAGCGCGAGATTTCGCTCACCGTCACGCCTGCCGCCAGGGCGGCGATCGCCAACGAAGGCTACGACCCGACGTATGGCGCTCGCCCGCTGAAGCGCGTGATTCAGCAGCGGATCCAGAACCCGCTCGCGAGCGAGCTGCTGAAAGGCACGTTCGCGGCGGGGGGCCATGTCACGGTCGACTATCGCGACGACGATTTCGTCTTCCGCAGCGGCAGCGAAACCGTGGTGGAAACGCAGTCGGTTACGTAACCGCCTAGCGCGCAGCGCCTGGGCGATGCGGCCGACAGCCCGCCACTCTCCAGAGGGAGTTTTTCAACAAGCACGACGTGAAAAAGGCCACTAAATTCGGCTTTAAGCATCGCCACGGCAATGGTTTACGCTCACGATCGCAACACCTTGCCATGTTGAAAAACCCCGGTTGCGATTGAGGGGCCCAGCTTGGCTGTGGCCCCTGTTTTATTAGCGATTCGCCGCTTCTTTGCCTGCGTTAATCCAGCGGCGGCTAAACGGTTAGCTGCATAGCGTGATGGCCCTTGGCGATTTGCAGGTCGAGGGCGATAATCGGCGGCAACAGTTTTCCCAACATGCGATAGCGGCACTGGTTAGGCCGCTGGCGCAGGAGCAGATGTGGCGATGGCACGGCAGCAGGAACTTCGTATCGGGGCGGTTTCGTACCTCAACACTAAGCCCCTCGTGTACGGACTGAGCGAGCGACTGCCTCACGCACAGGTGATCTTTGACCTGCCCAGCCGATTGGCCGATCAATTGGCCGCTGGCGAGTTGGACGTGGCGCTGATCCCTTCGATCGAATTCTTCCAAGACCCCAGCTACACGATTGTCTCGAACGCCTGCATCGGCGCGCGGGGCCCAGTGCTGAGCGTGAAGCTGCTGTTTCGCAAACCGCCTGCCGAAGTGCAGACGCTGGCGCTCGACGAAGGCTCGCGCACCAGCGCAGCGCTGGCGAGGATTCTGCTGCAGCAACGCTTCGGCATCACGCCGACGCGGCAGCCCTTCCCCATCGGCATGCCGCTGGCAGAGACGACGGCCGACGCGGTGGTGATGATTGGCGACCGCGCGATGCATCCGCCGCAGGGCGAGTTCGTCGAGATCTGGGACCTGGCCGATGAGTGGTGCCGCTGGTCGGAACTGTCGTTTGTCTTTGCCGCTTGGGTGGCGCGCGCCGGCGTGGATCTGACTGGCGTCGAGACCGCGCTCTGTGAAGCCCGTGATGCAGGCGTGGCTCACTTGCCGCAGATCGCCGCTGCCGAATCGGCCGCGGTCGGGTTGACGACGTCGCAAACGCTCAGCTACTTGCGCGACAACTTGTACTTTTATCTGGGTCCGCGCGAGCAGCGCGGGCTTGCGCTCTTTTATCAACTTGCGTCCGAACTGGGGCTTGCGCCGCCGGGACTGGAATTGGAATCCGATGACTGCCGCACGTATTGAACCGCTGCTCGACAAAGCCATCGCCGGCGAACGTCTCTCGCCTGAAGAAGGTCTCGCGCTGTTGGAATCGCGCGACCTGGCCGCGCTCGGCCGCGCCGCCGACGCCGTGACGCAGCGACTGCATCCCGAGCCGATCCGCACGTACAACATCGACCGCAATATCAACTACACCAACGTCTGCACGGCGGTCTGCGACTTTTGCGCTTTCTATCGCAAGCCCAAGCACGCCGAAGGCTATGTGCTGTCGCGCGAAGAACTGCTGCAAAAGGTGGCCGAAACCGTCACGCTCGGCGGCGATCAAATCCTCATGCAAGGCGGTCTGCATCCGGACTATGACCTCGAGTGGTACGAAGAGCTGCTCGGCGACATTCGCAGCCGCTTTCCGCAGATCAACATCCACGGCTTCAGCCCGCCGGAGTTGCATCACTTCACCAAGGTCAACAAGCTGCCGATCCGCACGGTGCTGGAACGCTTGAAGGCCGCTGGCCTGGGCAGCATTCCTGGCGGCGGCGCCGAGATCCTCGTCGATCGCGTTCGCAAAGAGATCACGCGCGGCAAAGTGCTGACCGACGATTGGCTCAACGTGATGCGCGTCTGGCACGAACTCGGCGGCAAGAGCAGCGTGACGATGATGTTCGGCCATGTCGAAACGCTGGCCGAGCGAATCGAACATCTGAAACGCGTGCGCCAACTGCAAGACGAAACCGGCGGCTTCACCGCGTATATCTGCTGGACCTTCCAGCCCGAACATACCGAGATGGCGCACGTATCGCCGGTCGGTTCGTTCGAGTACCTGAAGACGCAAGCAGTGTCGCGGCTGTATCTCGATAACATCCCCAACATCCAATCGAGTTGGGTGACGCAGGGCCTCAAGATTGGCCAGCTCGCGCTGCTGTATGGCGCGAATGACATGGGCAGCTTGATGATCGAAGAGAACGTTGTCGCCGAAGCGGGCACGGTGCACTATCTCACACTCGATCAGATTCGCGACGCGATTAGCGAACTGGGCTTTACGCCTCGGCAACGCAACGTGCGTTACGAACTGATGAGCGAAGAGCAAGAGCGGTTCGCCATCGAAGCCAATCGCGTGCACAAGCCAGTGCAATTGCATCAACTGGCCGCCGCGCAGGTCGAAAAGACGCCGGTGCCCTAAGGCATGGCGACCGCCACCACTCACGCACGCCGGTCCGAACTTCAGCCCGGTGCACGACAGTCATCGCCATGGCTGTTTTCGGCACCGGTCGATCTGGCGGCCTTTCTCGGCTCGGCCGCACTCTCTCTCGCGCTCTTGGCGATTGGTGCCTGGTACGGTTGGCTGTGGCAACGCACACCGGAGTGGACGTGGATCACTGCGGTGCTGCTATTGGATGTGGCACACGTCTATGCGACGGCGTTTCGCGTGTACTTTGTGCCGCGCGAGTTGCTGCGCCGCCCTGGACTCTATCTTCTCACGCCACTACTGGCGCTGGTGATTGGTGCAGCTGTTTATAGCGAGAGCGAACAGCTCTTCTGGCGTGTGCTGGCCTATCTGGCGGTGTTTCATTT
>JAEZGD010000288.1 GCA_023417165.1 Planctomycetota bacterium | reverse complement strand
ACGTTTAACCACACGTTAGTTCTGCCGCACAATTTTGATTTTGCCCTCGCTCATTTGAAAAGCGAGTCCCGCCGGGGCGACGAGGGCTTTGAAGAGTTCTTCGAGCGTAACATCCTTCACGTCGAAGCTGACAAGCTGGCCGCGTTTGTCTTGAACCGCGGCATCAAACTCGACTTCGATTTTGGCCTGTGCGCAGATCGCCTTGGCGACGCCGGCCAGTGGCTGATTCTGGACTGCCAGCGTGTAACGCTTCTCGCCGGGCGTGGTTTGAATGCGACGAACCGTCTCACCGCGTAATAGCCGAGCAATATAGTCGTGATCTTCGAGCCCTGCAGCGATGGCCAGCTTGTTGCCTTCAACGCGCACATTTGCCTGCGGAAACTGCTTGCTGATTTGATCGGCGCGTTGCTTGGCGTTGCCGCCGCCGTCGTAGGTACGCGTTAGCCTGGGCTGCTCGGGCATCGGCACGACGCGCGCGGCGCTGCCATCGGGCGAGAACTCGATCGCGAAATCAAAACCTGCCAACAACAGGGCGGCGCGCGATGCTGCGGTTTGCGCAGGATAGCGCTGTGCTGGCCACAAGTCGTGCGGCAGCTTGTCGGCCTGATAAAGCTGCACGCCACAACTCTTCGCCCAGTCTTCGAGCAGTTCGCGCGGCGTCGCGAGTTCGTCTGTGGTTAGAGCTGGCACCGATTGCAGCTTTGCCTTGCGGGGGCTGGTAGCGCCTTTGTCGTGCTGGATGGCGGCCGCGGTTCCGATCCGCGCCGTCGTGGCTTCCGGTCCCAAATAGACCGTGGAATCGAAGATGGCAATCCCTAACTGTTGGCGAGACGCGACCTGTCGCAGCAGTTGTTCCAGTGTCACGTCCGACAGCGAGAGGCTGATGAGTTGTTCTGGGTCCACGCGCCGATCGAGAACGATGGCAATGTCTTTCGCTTCGCCGAGGCGATGCAGCGCTTCGCGCAGCGTGCGTTCTTTCCAGACGATGTCGGTGGTGCTATCGAGCGTTTTGCGGAAGGCACTGCCGGTGAGCGGGACGGATTCGGCCGCACTGGCCAAAGTCCCTGCCACCACGAGCAGAACGCTAGCAAGATATAGGGATGTGTTCATAGCGATTGCGCGTAAAAATTCCCCGACGATACTATTTTTACCGAAAATCCGTGGTCCGCAATGAGAAAATCCTGAAGTCAAGAACCCTCAGAGTGATTGCCCCCGTAGAAAGCCCTAATTAAACTCGAAGCCTGTCGGCTCGGTTGCCGCTGACACCTTTGTGCGAGGCCATTTGTGGATTTTGGGCAAACACTTCCGCTCCTTGACCGCCTCTACCATCAGTACCTCGAAGACGAGGACTCGGCGGCGTTCATTCATGGAGTGGCGGCGCGATATACCACCTGCACGCTCGAGCGGCTGGTGATCCACGGGCAGCGCGTATCGCGGCGCGCTGCGGTGTTGGCATTGGGATATATCGGTCAGTACGAATCGAACGCCGTGCTGGGTAAGGCTCTGCACGACAGCGATCGCGGCGTGCGCATCTTGGCAGAAAACGGGATCCGCGAACTGTGGGCCCGGGTCGGCACGGAAACGCAGCGCCAACAACTGAGCATCATTGTGCGTTTGAACGCCTCGCAGCAATACGACCAAGCGATTCAGCGGGCCACCGAGTTGATTGAGCATTTCCCCTGGTTTGCAGAGGCCTGGAATCAACGAGCCATCGGCTACTATCAGCAGGGGCACTACGAACGCTCGGCCAGCGATTGCCACCAGGCGCTTGAGATCAATCCGTACCATTTCGGCGCGGCGGTCGGCATGGCTCACTGCTTCTTAGAATTGAACGACGCCTTTGCGGCGCTCGAATCGTTTCGCCGCGCGGTCAAACTCAATCCGAGCATGGAAGACGTGCGAGCCCAGGTCGAATACCTCGAACGACAGCTCGAAGGCAAGTAGCTCTGACTGTTGCCTACTGGCCAATGCGGCATGCTGCCGGAATAATCCAGAGAGGCTCTGGATAGCAGCATTCAACGGAAACAACGCGTGGCAGAAATTGCAGATTGGTTCGTGGGCGGCGTCTCGGCTGCCATTGGCGCGACTGCCTTGTGGCAAGCGATCCGCCCAGGCGAGCGCCTCTTTGAGTTTCCTAAGATGCGTTGGCTGGCGCAGCGATATGGCCAACACACAGCGCGTACCATGCTCGGCGTGCTGGGCGTGATCCTGTTGGTGCTGGGCGCAGTCATTGCTGCGGGCTGGAAGATCCACTGGTCTGATAACCAGGCTCCAGCCCCTGCGGAAGTCACTACTTCAACCGCAGCACTTAGCGGCGGACAACCGGCGTTACGCTTTGCTGCATCGCATGCTGAACCGCGTTAGCCAATTGCTTCTGGCGGTCTTGCGGGGCATTCCACATCCGCTGTAGCGAAGTCTCGTCGGCGAACAGGTACATGCGACCTTCATGCATCATGCCGTGCTTGCGGTTGCCTTCCACCAGCACGCCTTCTTCCAGGTACTTCACCGGATCATAGCCAGAGAGCATCGGGCTATACTTGTCGGGATTGCCCAGGAAGCGTTGCTGTTCGGCCTGCGAAACAAACAGGTAAGTGCGACCGCGATGGATCGCGCCATAGCGCACATCGCCCTTCGTCCACTTCGATTGTTCGGTCAGCGACACCGGGCAGAAGCCTTCTAGACCCAGTGGTGGATTGGAAGTGGGAGCCGCGGTGACGCTGACATCAGAACGGATCTCTTGCTGCGGCGGCGCGACAGGCTGACGTGGACTGTAATCGGTAGAGAGAGCGATCGACGTTCCTGGAGCACCTGCCACAGTCGGATTGCTCTGCCACTGTTGGTTCTGCGTTTCTTGACGCGGCGGCAAAGCGGGTTGGCCATAGCCAGCGCCGGTGTGCGGCGCGTCGCTCAGGCGAACCTCGCGGCGTGAGTCGATCGCAGGCGTCTGTTCGCCGCCAGCACCATAAACAGCAGCTCCATATACAGCAGGACCGTTCTGGCCTTGATTGTTCTGACCATACATCGGCGGCGCGGATGCATGGGACGGTTGAGCCTGCATGGGCTGGCTCGCACGCAAATCGCCATAAGCAGGCGACTGGCCATAAGCTGGAGCACCAGCGGGCTGGAACGACGAATTCAAATCCACGCTCTCGCGCTGCGGCTGCTGACCAATTTGCGGCTGATAGCCACGTGGATCATAAGCACCGGCTTGCGGCTGCGACGGCAGTTGCGGTTGCATCGGAGCATTCGCCATCCGCGGATCAGGCGTGTTGGCCTGCGAGCGCGGAGCGTAGGGATCGTAGTTGGACGGCGCTGGGGGCGAGTAGCTTGGCGTGCTGCTGGGCGGATCGTAGGCAATGTTTTGAGCGAGTTGCACGTTCGGGTCATGACGCACACGATGCTGCGCGGCGATTTGATCGAGCATGCCCAGGTACTTGTTCGAATCTTGCGGGCAAACGGCCGGCTTCGTCAGCGGCGTGCCATCGGCGGCCAGCACCACATCGACTGGCCAACGATCGACGCCGTACTTCATCGCCAACTCGCGTTGCTGGCTGCCGTTGATCTTGACCGGCACATAGTTGGAGGTCACCGCGCGGGCAAATTCCGGCTTCGGAAAGACGTTGGCTTCCAGCGCTCGGCAGGGCGGGCAGTTGTCGCCATAGAAGTGCAACAGCACCAGGCGTCCTTGTTGCTTGGCGATCTGCTGGGCTTCCTCGATCGAGCGCGCCCAGGGAACGGCATCCTGCGCGGTCGCGATCGTGGCGGCAAGCAAGATCAGCGTACCAACACACAGGCAAAGAGAAGCTCGCATGATTCGACGGCCCTGTAGGGTACTGAAGGCAACCGACCGCCAGCATGGCATTGCTAGCCGTCTGCATGTCCTGGCCAACAGCGCAGCCCGACATGCTCTGGGCAGTTATCGGCGTGCGGGAGGGGAAAGATGTAACGAAAGCGCCGATTTTTCGGGATGGGCAGACGGCACCCGCGACCGTTGAACGATGGTTGGAACCGGCGCAAATTATCCGCTTTCCATAATGCGATAGCTTGACACGACCGACACAAGGAGTATGATGCCCGTAGTAAAACTTCTGTTGAGCATGCAGGCGCATGT
>JAEZGD010000188.1 GCA_023417165.1 Planctomycetota bacterium | reverse complement strand
CAGCAAGACCGCGAGGGCAACTACTACATCGCCGAGTATGGCGAATACGATCGCGTGCAAAAATTCAGTCCCGATGGCAAGTTCCTCATGCAATGGGGCAGCCACGGCAACGACCTGCTGCAGTTTGTCCGCCCGCAAAAGATCGCTCTAGATGCCGACGGGCTGATGTGGGTCGCAGACGCCTGCAATCACCGGGTGCAGGTCTTCGACGTTTCAGGCAGCGAAGCGAAGCTGGTCAAGCATTGGGGCGTCGAAGGGACGGAACTAGGCCAGTTGCGTTATCCGTACGACATCGTGCTCCACGGAGGACACGTCTATTTGTGTGAATATGGCAACCATCGCGTGCAGAAGTTCAGGCCCGATGGCGAATCGCTAGGTGCCTGGGGCGTCAATGGTCGTCGCGATGGCGAGCTTTATCAGCCTTGGGGCTGTGTGCTCGACTCGCGTGGCCGCCTTCACGTTCTGGATTCCTATAACCACCGCGTACAAAGGGCTGTGTTGTAGTTGGTAGTTGGCCACTTGTTTCTGGTCATTTGTTAAGGCATCTGCAACATGGCGACCAAGGGATTCGAAAGTCTGGATGTCTATCGACTTTCAGAAGAATTGGCGGACATACTGTGGGATATGGTAAAAGAGTGGCAGCCTTTGGCGCGTGATACCGTCGGTAAACAGCTCATTCGCGCCGGTGATAGCATCGGTGCCAATATCGCAGAAGGGCATGGCCGTGGGTCGTATCAAGACAACCGTAGATTCGTGCGAATTGCGCGTGGCTCGCTCAACGAAACTCGCCACTGGCTCCGCCGTGCCTATCGCCGTCAGCTTCTTACAGAGCATCAAATCGCTAAGCTCCAGCCCTTGATCGAAGAACTTGCCCCCCGCCTCAACGCTTATTTAGCGTCGATTGGCCGCACAAAGGACAAATAACTCATGGCCAGTGGCCAATGACAAATAACCAATGACCAACATCGCTTTTGACAAACCGTGGTACTTGATCCTGCTGCTGCTGTTGCCGCTGCTGTGGATTTATAGTTTCCAAAGCTTGTCGGGGCTGGGAACGCTGCGCCGACTGCTGGCGCTAACGCTGCGCTCGTTGGTCTTCGTTTCGATTGTGCTGGCGCTGGCCGAGATTCAAACGCGCCAAACGATCGAGCGCTTGACGGTCATTTATTTGCTCGACCAGTCGCAAAGCATTCCGCAATCGCAGCGGCAGTCGATGATGCAGTATGTGATTCGCGAAGTGGCGAAGCATCGTGACGACTCTCGGCGCGACCGCGCCAGTGTCTTGGTGTTCGGGCGCGACGCCACGATCGAGATTCCGCCGTTTGATGCCGATTTGCCCTCGGTCGGCAACATCGAAAGCTACATGGAGTTGCGGACCGATGCCACCAACATCGCCGCGGCGATGGAACTGGCCAAAGCGACATTTCCCGAGGACACCGCCAAGCGGATCGTGATTATTTCCGATGGCAACGAGAATATGGGCGATGCTCGCACCGCCGCCCAGGCGTTGGCCGATGGGGGCATTGGCATCGATGTCGTGCCCGTCAGCATGACCGCCAGAGCGGAGATCGCTGTCGAAAAGATCACGCTCCCCACCGACATTCGCAAAGGCCAACCGATCGAAGCGCGCGTCGTCGTCAATAACTTCACCGAGCCGACTGCCGACAATAACGGCGCTCGCATCGCCGGCAAGTTACGCGTGGTTCGCCAATCGGGTCAGCAAGAGGAACTGCTTAGCGAACAGGATGTCGTCCTGGAGCCAGGCAAGAACGTCTATTCGTTCGAGCATAAGATCGATCAGCCGGCGATGTACACCTACAAGGCCGACTTTGCTCCCGCCGACGCCAGCAATGACTTGATGCCTCAGAACAACGTCGCCACCGCATTCACGCACGTGCGCGGCAAGGGACATATTCTGCTGATCGAGAACAGCGAAAGCCGCGGCGAGTTTGACTTCCTGGTCGAGCGCCTCAAGGCGATGAATTTGGAAGTCACCGTCACGCCGACCGATCAGCTCTTTACCTCGCTGGCCGAGCTACAAGCCTACGACTGCGTCATTCTGGCGAACACGCCGCGTGCGAGCGGCAACGAGAACGATGTGTCGGCCTTCAGCGACGAGCAAATTAGCATGCTCGTGCGCAATACCGAGCAGATGGGCGCTGGCCTGGTGATGATCGGCGGGCAGGAATCGTTCGGGGCAGGGGGCTGGGCCAATACCGAACTTGAAAAAGCGATGCCAGTCGATTTCCAGATCAAGAACACCCAGGTCAAAGCGGTCGGCGCGCTGGTCATGATGATGCACGCCAGCGAAATGGCGCAAGGCAATCACTGGCAAAAGGTCGTCGGCCACGAAGCGCTCAAGGCGCTCGGCCCCGCCGACTATTGCGGCGTCGTGCATTGGAACGACACCAAAGGCAACGACGACTGGCTGTGGAAGCAGAACAATCGTGGCCTGATTCGGATCGGTGGCCAGCAAAAGAACCTGCTCGGTCGGCTCGATCGCATGACGCCTGGCGATATGCCACAGTTTGAACCGGCCATGAAGCTGGCGCTCGCCGAGTTCAACGCCTGTCAGGCGGCCGTCAAGCACATGATCTGCATCAGCGACGGCGATCCCTCGCCCCCATCGCCGGCCACGCTGGCTGCTTACAAGCGGGCGAATATTGCGATTACTACCGTAGCGGTCGGCACTCACGGGCCCGCTGGCAGCACGCCGCTCCAGCAGATCGCCAATGCCACCGGCGGCAAGTACTATGTCGTCACCAACGCCAAGGCGCTGCCGCGCATTTATCAGCGCGAAGCCCGCAAGGTCGCCAAGCCCCTCATCAAAGACTTGCCAGGTGGTGTCTCGCCGCAGATTGACTATCCGCACGAAATGCTCAGCGGCATCGAAGGTGGTTTACCGCCGATCACTGGCTATGTGATGACGACGGTGAAAGAGAATCCACTAGTCGAAGTCAGCATACGCGTGCGCGGCGCTGGCATCGAAGAAGAGAACAACACGATCCTCGCTTCGTGGACGTATGGCCTCGGGCGTAGTGTGGTGTTTACTACCGATGCTGGCAAACGCTGGGCGAATAGCTGGACCGAGTGGCCCAACTACGACAAGTTCTTCAGCCAGCTTGTTCGCTGGTCGATGCGCCCCGTCAACGAACAAGGCGAGTTCACCGTTGCCACCGACATCAAAGATGGCAAGGTGCGCGTGGTGATCACGGCTGTCGACAAAGAACAGGAAGACGAGTTTCTGAACTTTCTGTCGATGTCGGCCACGGCCGTCGGTCCCGACATGCAACCGTTCGATGTCGCGGTCAAGCAAGTTGCGCCAGGGCGATACATCGGCGAGTTTCCTGCCGATGCTGCTGGTAACTATTTCCTGACGGTCAATCCTGGCCAGAAGAAAGACAGCCAAGATCGGTTCGGACCGATTCGCACCGGCATTAGCGTGCCGTACTCGTCCGAGTTCCGCGAGCGTGAAACGAACCTCGCCCTACTGAAGCAACTGGCATCGCTCAAGCCGCGCGGCGGGCAAGAAGGGATCGTAGCGACTGGCGATTTAGGCGAGCCGCAAGGCCTGCTCGAACAGTTCAACACGTTCCGCCATAACCTCGCCAAGGCGATTAGCAGCCAGGACGCCTGGCAATGGTTCCTATTGCTGGGTGCGGTGCTGTTTTTCGCCGACGTATTCGTGCGTCGCGTCGCGTTCAGCTATGAATGGATCGCGCCGCTGGTCACGTTTGTGCAGCAAAAGATCCTACGTCGCACGATCGATCAGGCGGCCGAAACTCGCATGGAACGCCTGCGCAGCCGCAAGCAACAGGTTGGCGGCCAAATCGACGAACTACGAGCCGCGGCGCGATTCGATCCGCAGCCGGATGCTCCACCCGGTGAAGCCCCGCGCGCCACACGCAGCCTCGATGAGGTGCTTAAAGATGCTGGCGGTGGCGGCGGCGGTGCTGCGCCGCCTCCCGCGCCAACACAGTCTGGCATGGCGCCCGGCGAGGCCGAGAAGGACAATTCGTACACAGCTCGATTGCTGGAAGCCAAGAAAAAGAGCGGCGCGAAACGCCCGCCTGAGTGAAGCTACAAGTATTCAGCCCTACTGACCACTACTCACTAACCACTGATCGCTAGTCACTTCCTATGAGTATCGCCCAGACGATGGAAAAGCAGGCGGAAGAGTTCCGCAACCGCTATAACGCCGTGCGGCAACAAATCGGGCGCGTGATTGTGGGCCACGACGATATCGTTCATGGCGTGCTGACGTGCTTGTTCGTCGGCGGACACTGCCTGCTCGAAGGTGTGCCGGGGCTCGGCAAAACGCTGCTGGTGCGTACGTTGTCGCAGGCGCTCAGCCTCGACTTCAATCGCATTCAGTTCACGCCCGACCTGATGCCGGCCGACATCCTCGGCACCAACATGGTCATGGAAACTCCGGACGGCAAACGCATGTTCGAATTCCAGAAAGGGCCAATTTTCACGCAAATCTGCCTTGCGGACGAAATCAACCGCGCGACGCCCAAAACGCAGTCGGCCATGCTCGAGACGATGCAGGAAGGGACCGTTACCGTCGGCGGCACGCGATATGTTCTCGACAAGCCGTTTTTCGTCCTGGCGACACAGAACCCGATCGAGCAGGAAGGCACCTATCCGTTGCCTGAGGCGCAGCTCGACCGCTTCTTCTTCAAGTTGGTTGCCGGTTATTCGTCGCGGGAAGAATTGGCCACCATCATCGACCGCACGACACGCGGCCTCAACATCACGCCGGATAAAGTGATGGATGGCGCTGAAATCATTCAGTGGCAAAAGCTGATTCGCGATGTCATCCTCGCACAGCACGTGCAAGATTACATCGTGCGTTTGATCCTGGCGACGCATCCTGAAGGGCCGTTCGCGCTGCCGATCACCAATCAATATCTGCGTTGGGGCGCCAGTCCGCGTGGCGCGCAAACGCTCGCACTGGCCGCCAAGGTCCGCGCGCTGCTGGAAGGACGCTTCAATGTCAGCTTTGAAGACGTCCGCCGCGTGTTTCTGCCGGCGCTGCGGCATCGCGTCATCGTCAACTTCGAAGCGCAAGCCGAAGGCATCGATACCGATCGCGTGCTGCTCGAAATCCTGCAGAAGCTGCCCGAGAAAGCCAGCGACGTACCGGTCGCGCAGATCGTGGCGTAGCGGAAGCGAAGTGTTCGCGATGGTTAGCTAAATGGCATTGGCGTTCGCTTGCTTGGTCGTGTTTTTGTGGATGGGAAGCGACAAGCTAGGCCTCGCCGGGATCGCTGCGGTTCTGAGTAGCATTGTGGCGGTCGGTGCCATCGTGATGCTGATGCAATGGCCGTGGCATTTCCTGGTGGCGTTTGTCGCAGTCGCCGATGCCTGTTTGATGCTGAGAGTGTTTGGATCCGACATCCGTATTCGGTAGCGTAAGAAGACTCGCCATACCCGATAAGATTGCTATGCGGCTGTTATCGAACAAATCTCCCAACGGCCAGATCCTCACGCCGCAACTGCTTGCGCAGCTAGAGCGGCTGGAATTGGTCAGCCGCAAGATCTTTCGCGGGCGGATGAAAGGCGAGCGTCGCAGCAAACGCAAGGGGCAAAGCGTCGAGTTCAGCGACTTTCGCAACTATGTCGCAGGCGACGATCTGCGATTCATCGACTGGAATCTGTACGCGCGACTCGACAAGCTGTTCCTCAAGATGTTTCTCGAGGAAGAAGACCTGCACTTCTATGCGCTGATCGATGCCAGCCGCTCGATGGATTTCGGCGAGCCAACCAAGCTGGAATACGCCAAGCAACTCGCCGCGGCGCTCGGATTTATTGGCTTGTGCCGCGCCGATCGCGTCAAGATCGAGACGCTCGGCTCCTCGCGCACCGCGCCTGGCCCGACTTTGCGCGGGCGGAAAAGCCTCTATCAGATGATGGAGTTCCTCAACAACGTGCAGCCGGGCGAGAGCATCTCACTGGCGCAAGGCGTCAAGGATTTCTGCCTGCGCAACACTGGCAAGGGAATTCTGGTCCTGATCAGCGACCTGATGGACAAAAGCGGATATGAGCAGGCGTTGCGAATCCTGCTGGCGCAAAGCATGGACGTCTACGTGATTCATCTGTTCAGCAAGGAAGAGATGGATCCCGACGTCAAAGGCGATCTGAAGCTGGTCGACTGCGAGGACCATGACATCGCCGAGATCACCGTCAGTCGCCCGTTGCTGGAAAAGTACAAACGGACGCTGGCCGCGTTCATCGACGGCGCTCGTGAGTTCTGCACTCGCCGCGGAATGTCCTATTTGACGACCAGCACCGAGACACCAGTGGATATGTTGGTTAGCAATTATTTGAGAAGGAGAGGGCTGGTGCGGTAGAAAGTGCCAGTCGCCAAGTTCCAAGTGCCAAGCCAGAAACCGTAGTCTTTCGCTTGGAACTTGGTACTTGCGGCTTGGCACTTCGCTTCCTAGCGACTTCCTATGGGTGACGTCTTTACCAACATGTTCGGCGACCGCCTGTGGCCCTGGGCGGTACTGGCGCTGGTGCCGCCAGCGATCATCACGCTGTACTTCCTTAAGCTGCGCCGGCAACCGGTCGAAGTTCCCAGCACGTATCTGTGGAGCCGCACGATCGAGGATTTGCACGTTAACAGCATTTGGCAGCGGCTGCGGCAGAACATTTTGCTGTATTTGCAATTGCTGCTGGTGCTGCTGGTGATGTTGTCGCTACTGCGGCCGGGTTGTCAGGGCACGTCGCTGACCGGGAATCGCTTTGTGTTTCTGGTCGATGCTTCGGCCAGCATGAGCTCGACCGACGTCGACCCAACGCGGTTGGATATGGCCAAGAAACGCATCGTCGAACTGATCGACCAGATGAAGTCGAGCGATGCCGCCATGATCATTAGCTTTTCGAACGTGGCGAAGGTCGAGCAGCCGTTCACTGACAATCGCCGCTTACTGCGCGAGCGAGTTAATCAGATCACGCCGACCAATCGCACCAGCGTGCTCAATGATGCGCTGCGTGCGGCGGCGGGCCTGGCGAATCCGGGGCGCACGAGTCAGACCGGCACCAATGATGTACAAGTGGCCGATGCCATGCCGGCCACGCTGTATATCTTCAGCGATGGTGGCTTTGCCGAGGTGCCTGACTTTTCGCTCGGAAATCTCGAGCCCAAGTTCATGAAGATC
Source organism: Planctomycetota bacterium (assembly GCA_023417165.1). Lineage (GTDB taxonomy): Bacteria > Planctomycetota > Planctomycetia > Pirellulales > Pirellulaceae > JAEZGD01. The sequence continues at coordinate 1,209 of JAEZGD010000188.1, read as the reverse complement.
GGCACTGACCGGCCGCAGAACGTCGGCGTGGTGGCCTTTAGCGTGGGGCGCAATCCGGATCGGCCCACGCAGCAGCAGGCTTTTGCCCGGCTGGAGAATTACGGTTCCGAGCCGATTTCGGTCGAGGTCGAACTGACCACGCGTACGCGGGAAGGCGGGCTGGTCGATGCTCAGAAGGAGCAGGTGGAACTTGGGGCCGCCGAATTTGCGGTGCAGAACGACAGCAATTTGAAGGAAGGCGAGGAGCCCAACACGCTTTGCACGCCGGGCGTCGCGAGTGTGACGTTTGACTTGGGGCCGCTCGAAGACGGGATTCTCAAGCTCGAAATCGTCAACGACAGCAGCGGCGCGATCTATACCGATGCCATGGGGACCGACAACGTCGCCTATGCGGCGCTCAGTACGCCGCGGCGCGCGCGAGTGCTGCTGGTTTCGCCTGGAAATGAAGTGTTGCGTCTGGCGCTCGGCACCGACGAGGCGACCAAACTGGCCGATCTCTCGACCGCCGAGCCTTCGATCTTGGAAACCAAAGCCTTCGAAGAGCAGGCAGGCAGTGGGCAATACGATCTGATCATCTTCGACCGCTGCGCGCCAAAAAAGATGCCGCAGTCGAGCACGCTGTTCATCGCCGCACTGCCACCTGGGAACGAGTGGACCGCTGGCCAGCCGCAAGGGCCGCCGCTGATTGTCGATACCGATCGCGCTCATCCGCTACTGGCGCTGGTTGAATTCGGCAATGTCACGATTGCCGAAGGCTTCGCTGTGAAGCCGCCGCAGGGCGGGACAATATTGATCGACTCCGACATTGGCGGCCTGTTGGCCATTGCCCCGCGCGAAGGCTATGAAGACGCGGTGCTGGGCTTTGCCATTCTGGCGGTCGACAAGGATGGCAAGCAGCGGTTCCATACCGACTGGTACAAACGCCTGAGCTTTCCGGTGTTCCTCAAGAACGTGCTGGAATACCTGGGCGGCAACACCAGCGCTGGCAATCTGCCGACGATTCAGCCTGGCACGCCGATGATCTTGCGCTCGCAGAGCCCCGTGCAGCGCATGACCGTTGAAGCGCCCAGTGGCCAGCAAGTCGATGTGGTCCGCGAGAGTCAGGGCACTTTCGTCTATACGAACACCAGCGAGCAAGGCATCTACGAAGTCACGGAAGGGACCGCTAAGCACGTCTCGCAGCGTTTCGCCGTCAATCTGTTCGACGCC
>JAEZGD010000236.1 GCA_023417165.1 Planctomycetota bacterium | reverse complement strand
TTGTTGGTGCATTGCATGCGTCGCGCCGCTTCGCGCGCCGATTGCACAGCCGGAAGCAGCAGCGCCACCAGCACGCCAATAATGGCAATGACGACCAGTAATTCCACGAGCGTAAATGCCCAGCGCGAGGTACGTTTCATCAGGAACCTCTCAGCGATGAAGAAGATCGCGAAAGGCCTCGCAGCCAGCCGAACGGTGGCAGTCAGAACGCGAGACGCCAGTCGGACCCCCTGGGACGATGCCCCATTTTGTCCCTAGCGCCCCACAAAATGCAAACCTTTTCTTACGCTATTTAGTGGGGGAAGCGGTAGGCGCAGACGACCAGTGCATGGAGCTGCGCCGCACTTACATTTTCCAGCAGCGACTGGAAATACAGGGCTCTTCAACTGCACGCAATTGCGAGCATTTAGCCGGCCTGCTGCTCTTGCTTCTTCAGCAGCGCTTCGACCACGCCAAGGACCAATTCCGGCTTGTTCTGCTTGACGAGGTGGTCGATGGTGTCTTGCTTCACACCGAGCTTTTCCAGATGCCCGATGATGGTTTTCCAGTGCTGCTCGCGTTTCTTGCCTTCGGTCAGATACAGCTCGGTGACGAGCTCTTGCAGCCGCTGCAGCGAGATGCTGTCGCGGTTTTTGTAATAGTTCTTGATAATGTTTTGCTGATATTTCGTATGCTGCGTCATGCGCGGCCTCTCGAAGCGCAAAGGGTCACAAACAGAACTGTCGGCGAGAGGAATCATCGGTTCCTCGCTATCGCCGATCGTGACAGAAAAGGCCGCGCCGGTAAAGTCGCACGGCGGGTGGAGGATGGCTGGAGCTGCCCCATCGCCAGGAGGCCTCCGGCCCGCCGTGCGAAAGCATCCACTCCTAAACGGCAGTTTACGGTGGATCTTTCTCCGCTAAGAATCCTAGACTCTCGGCCGGTTAATTATCAATCACTCCTTTGGGCTATCTGACACACCCCCGTAAGCCCACTCCTCCGCGCGCTGTAGATTTGCATTCCGGCGAGCCCTATGATGAAGAACTTGTCGACTGGCTGCCTCTTGTCGCTTCTTTTCGCAGGGATCGCCATGCCTACGGTCAAGTTCATCAAGGAGAAGAAAGAGATCGAAGTGCCCCAGGGGGCCAATCTGCGCACCGCCGCCGTGCAGGCAGGCATCAACCTCAATCAGGGGATCAATGGCTTCGGAGCCTCGATCAATCAGTATGTGAACTGCAGCAATCTAAGTTGCGGCCTGATGAGCGGCAGTTGCGGCACCTGTCGCGTGCTGATCACCAAAGGCATCGAGAACACCAACTCGCTGACCACCAAGGAATGGGTGCGCTTCAAGACGCCGCTTCCGGACCCAGTGCCGGCGATGGCGTATATCGGCAACGAAGATAAAATGCGGCTCGCCTGCTGCACCAAAGTGATGGGCGATATCGAAGTCGAGAGCGGCCCGGAACTCAACTTGTTCGGCGAGAACTTCTTTAGCTGAGTTTGCCACTGGCCACTGGTCATTCGCTATTTGTAACTTGCCGCACCCCAGTGGTTGCCAGAGACCTTTGAAGCAAATCATCGCCATCGTGAAACCGTTTTTGGCCGAGAAGGTGCTCGATGCGCTGAAGCGCGCGCCGCTCGAAGCGCTCAACGTGCGCGAGGTCAAAGGTTATGGCCGGCAGAAGAGCTATCTCGATCAGTATGGCGACAGCGAATACTCGCTCGCCTTCTTGCCCAAGGTGGAAGTGACCTTGTGGGTCGAAGATAGCCGCGTCGAAGAGACGATGCGCAAGATCGTTGAGGTCGCGCGCACCGGACGCATGGGCGATGGCAAGATCTTTGTCATGCCAGCCTTCAGCGGCGATTCGATCGACATCGCCACTGGCAAGCGCGCCGCAGTCGCCACGCCCAAGAAAACCGAACCCAGCCGCAAGAAGTCGCGCTAGCGCGCTTCGGTGTTAACGCACGCGACGCTTGACCGCATAGCCATAGGGCAATGGCCACGAGGGCTCCGCGTCGAGCGAGGCTTCCGCTTTGAGCGCCCAGTAGGGTTCGCGCAGCAACTCGCGTCCCACCAGGACCAGATCGGCCTCGCCTGCGGTAACAATCTCGTTGGCTTGCAGCGGATCGGTGATCAAGCCGACCGCGCCGGTTAGCAGGTGCGCTTGCTGGCGAATCTCGGCGGCGAACGACACTTGATAGTTCTTGCCGACCGGAATCGAAGCTCTGGGCACAAGGCCACCACTCGACACATCGATCAAGTCGACGCCCACATCGGCCAGGCGTTTGGCCAGTTCGATCGACTGGGCCAGGTCCCAACCACCGTCGATCCAATCGGTCGCCGAGATGCGCACAAAGAACGGCGATTCGGCCGGCATTACGCTGCGCATGGCGGCCGCGGTTTCGATCGCCAGGCGCATGCGGTTGTCGAGACTGCCGCCATAACGATCGGTGCGATGGTTGCTCAGCGGCGAGAGAAACTCATGCAGCAAATAGCCGTGGGCCGCGTGCAGCTCAATGACTTGAAAGCCGGCGCGAACCGCGCGCTGCGTGGCTTGCACGAACGCATCCGTGATGCCAGCGATCTCGGCTTCCGTCAGCGCATGCGGAACCGGATCGTCCTCCATGAACGGGATCGCACTCGGCGCGACGGTTTGCCAGCCTCCTTCGGCCGCCGTCTTCAGGCTCGCGCCTCCGAGCCAAGGGACTTGGCAACTCGCTTTACGACCAGCATGCGCCAGTTGAATGCCTGGCGCGGCGCCCATGCGCTGAATGAACGCGGCGATGCGCTGCCAGGCGTCGGCCTGAGCATCGTTCCACAAGCCCGTATCACCGGGACTAATACGCCCCTCGGGAGTAACCGCGGTAGCTTCGGCAATCACCAGTGCAGCGCCGCCGACGGCACGACTGCCAAGATGCACCAAATGCCAATCGTCAGGCATGCCATCGATCGCGCAATACTGACACATGGGCGAAACAGCGATGCGGCTGCGCAGCTTCACGCCGCGAATCTCCAGCGGCGTCAGCAGATCGATCTCGGGCACACTGCGATCGTGCGCCACATCCGACACGCATCCACTTCCATGATGCCCGGTCATTTCGCTGTCGTTCATCGGACTTTCCTTGTGCTGCGCAGGTACTGCCAGTTGGCGACGCTAATCGGCAATTGTAGGCAGACGTGGAAAGAAGTCACGCCGGGGAAGATAATCTCATCATCAGCGGCCGTTACGCTTCGCGAAGGTGATCGTCGGGGGCTCGGTACGTGTTTCTTCTAAATGCATCCGCTGCGCTGCCAGCACATCGCTGCGCGTCAAAAAACCGACCAGGCGAGGCTGCTTGTCGCGCGACATCACCGGCATGCGGCCAATGTTGTGATTGAGCATGTGGTCCGTCACTTGCCGTAGCGTCGTGTCTTCATACACAAAGCGCACCGGCAAACGCACCAGATTCGCCAGCGGCGTTTGTCCCGAGGCTTGCGCATCGCGCAGATCGCGCTGCGTCAGCACACCCACGAGCACGCCCGCAGCATTCAGCACCGGAAAGCCTTGATGCCGCGTGACTGCCTCGCCGCTCGCCAACCAGGCACGCGCCTGATCGAGCGTATCTTCAGCACGCAGCGCCACCACATGGCGACTAGCGACGGCACCGGCCACCATCAGATCGAGAATATCGGCGACATATTCCTGCGGCGTGCGAATGCCGCGGCGCGAAATCTTCTCGGTCATGATCGTGTTCTGCATCGCCAGGCACGAGACCAGATACGACCCGATGCACCCCGCCAGCAACGGCAAGAGCGCCAGCGGCTGCATCGTGATTTCGAACGCAAAGACTGCCGAGGCCAACGGCGCTCGCGTCGCACCGGCGAACAGCGATGCCATGCCGACGAGCGCCGCCATGCCTGGCTCGATGCCTAACTGCGGCAGCGCGCTATCGAGCAGCAGGCCCAGCGCACCGCCTGCGCCGCCGCCGATGGTCAGCAGCGGCGCCAGCGTTCCGCCGGAAGTGCCGCTGCCAAGCGAAACCGACCACGAAACGAACTTCAGACCACAGATAAAGAGGATTGTGCCCAAGGCCAACTTGCCGTTGATCAAATCCGAGATGTTCTCGTAACCCACGCCGAGCGTGCGCGGCGCAAAGTAGCCGACGACGCCAACCACGATCGCACCGAGCGCCGGCCACCACATCCAGTGAATCGGCAGCCGCTCGAAAGCGTCTTCGATGCCATACACAATCTGCGTCACCCACGAAGCAAGCAATCCCATCAACGCGCCGAGCAGCGCATAGACGAAGAGCGTCAGCGGCGAGCCCGCAACAAAGTTCGCTGCAAACATCGGTTCACTGCCGACTAATAGCAAACGCATGCCAGCGGCCGCGGCACTGGCGAGTGCCACTGGAATCAGCGAACGAGGACGAAACTCAAACAGCAGTAGTTCGATGGCCAGCAGTAGTGCGGCCAGCGGTGTGCCAAAGGTCGCAGCCATGCCCGCGGCGGCGCCGGCAGCCAACAGCGTCTTGCGCTGCGCGGGACTGGTAGGCATGATCTGGCCCAAGACCGAACCGAGCGCGCCGCCCGTGGCGATGATCGGACCCTCAGCGCCGAACGGACCGCCGGTTCCGATGGAGATCGCTGCGGACAATGGCTTCAGCCAAGTGATGCGCGCGGGGATGCGGCTTTTGTTCGTCAGCACCTGCTCCATCGCTTCAGGGATACCGTGGCCGCGAATCGCCTTTGATCCATAG
>JAEZGD010000230.1 GCA_023417165.1 Planctomycetota bacterium | reverse complement strand
CGCCAGGACAACTGCCGCCAATCCGCTGGCATCGCATGACCTGACCTTCTTTTCTCCTTGGAAGGGAAGGAACAGGTTCACCACGGAGAAGACAAAGGCAAAGAGGGACACTAGACGCGGATAAACGCAGATGCACGCGGATCGAACAAGAACATTATTTCAAACACTGGCTCTATCTGCGTCATCTGCGGCTTCCTCATGTCTTGTTCTTTGGGCAGTCTCTACTGCTGGGGCGGCAGGCAAGAATTCACCACGGAGACACGGAGGGCACGGAGAGGACAAGAGAGAGGGAATAGAGAGCAGGTGTCAGGGGACAGTAGGAAGAGGAGGAGAGAGGAAGGAGGACGGAGCAGATGGCTACGAAGACTGAATTTGCCAAACACCAAAAATATATTTGCCGAATCCGCGTATATCTGCGTCATCCGCGGCTATCTTCCGTCTTCTGCTTTCCTCCTCCTCTGCCTTCTCCGTGCCTCCGTGTCTCCGTGGTGAACTCCCTCTCCTTCATTTTTACAGATACGGCGAAGCCAACCGCACGACGCCGTCGCGAAGCTTGTAGAAGAGGCTGCGGTTATCGAGGTCGGCGGCGGTCAGCGGTGTGGAACTGCGGATCTTTTCGCGGACCAGCGTTTCAAGTTGAGAGGCCAACTGGCGGTCGTACGCTTCGACATTGAACTCAAAGTTGAGTCGCAAGCTGCGGGCGTCCCAATTGGCCGAGCCGATCAGCGACCACGCACCATCGACCACGCAGATCTTGGAGTGATCGAACGGCGGCGCGGACTGCCAAATATGCACATCGGTATCGAGGAGCAAGCGCACCGTGGGAAACATCGCCCATTGCACCATTCGCAGGTTGTTCTTCTTCGGAATGACGATGTCGACTTCGATGTCGCGCATCGCCGCGACGTTAATCGCCTGCAAGATGGCGTCGTCGGGAATGAAGTACGGCGTAACGATCATCACGCTGCGCTGCGCGCTGGCGAGTGCACCGAGTAACGTCAAACGCAGTTTCTCAAAGCCTTCGTCGGGACCATCGGGAATGCCACGCGCGAGCACAGGTCCCACCGCTCCCAAGCGCGGCAGCCAACCTTCGCCACACAGAATCTCGCCAGTGCAAAAGCCCCAATCGACCGCGAAGGTCTCTTGCATCTGCCCGACGACCGGGCCTTCGATACGAAAGTGCAAGTCCTGGATCGGATGCGAGCACGACTCTTCCAGCGTGTTGCCATGGCGGATGTTCATCCCACCGGTGAAGCCGATGCGGCCGTCGATCACAAGGATCTTCCGGTGACTTCGCAAATTCGAATACCGAAAGTGCCCCAGCACAAACGCAGGCAAGAACCGCGCGACGCGCACGCCAGCAGCTTGCAGCGCGGGGACGATGCTGTTCCACGAGTAGCGGCGTCCTACGTCGTCGACAATCACACGCACATCCACGCCGCGCTTAACCGCGCGGGCGAACGCTTGCTGAAACAGCGCGCCCGAGGCGTCGTTGTCGAAGATGTAGGTGGTCATCGTGATGGTCTTTTCCGCGGCATCGATCGCGGCGAGCATCGCGGGATACGCCTGGCAGCCGTTGACCAGCGGCTCGATGCGATTGCCTGCCAAGAGCGGCAGTTCCGTGACTTCGGCGACCAGCGTGGCTTGTGTTTCGAGGCTGACGCCTTGCGGGCCGAGCGACTCGCGCAGGCTATCGAGCGATTCGACGATCAAACCGCGCGAGGTGGGCGGCTGTGGCTGGCGCGAGCGCAGCGTTTGAGCGCGGCGCGAAATGCGGTTCACGCCAAACAGCACATACAACAAGGTTCCCAACAAGGGGGACAGCCAGATGATGGCCGCCCACCCAATTGCGGCGCGCGTGTCGCGCTTGTTGAGCACAACATGCCCCGAAGCAACCAGGCTGATCGCCACGTCGACGATCACCACCAGATGCGGCCAGAACGCCACAATGAATTCGTACATTGGCACCGTCGAAATGCGAGAAGGGAAAGTTCGCAGGCCCTAGTATGCCCAGCACTCGGTTTAAGTGCCACCCATCTCGGCCTCGACGGCGGCGTGGGCGGCCAGAACGCGTTCGACGATCGTATGCATCCGGCTTTTATCAACGAACGGCGACAGCACATACGACTTGAGCGCGACAATCGGCTCGCCGCTATCGGCCTTGCGGCCCAGATCGGTAAAGCCAATCGCCACGCCCTGGCCGGCCAGCGCCTCGGCATGCACGCGCTGATAGATGCGACGGTTGAAGTCGTTGTGAGCCCGCAATTGCGGCAGATAGCTGGCGTCGTGGCGCTCGCGCGCTTGCACGCGAAACGTATCGACGGTGCTCGGATACGCACGAAACAGCGTCACCGGCCCGGTGTTCTGCGCGTTGATCGTCGTCAGCTCGGGGCGAGCGCCAATGATCTCGCGCAGCAGCTCGGCCATCTCGACCGCATGCCCGATCAGCGTGCGAAAACCTTCTTTGCCCAGCAGCAGCAAGCTGCCGAGCGCCGCCATCACGCCACTCGCGCCGCGCGAGGTTTCGAGCGTAAACATGCC
>JAEZGD010000216.1 GCA_023417165.1 Planctomycetota bacterium | reverse complement strand
GTTCAGGGCCGTACCAGCAAAGCGACATACCTACACGGCAGCTTCGGTAGCGGCAAGAGCCATTTCATGGCCGTGCTGCATCTGATCCTGCAGGGCAACCCAGCAGCGCGTGGCATCCCGGAACTGGCTCCCGTGATCCAGAAGCACAACGGGTGGCTGGCGGGCAAGAAGTTTCTGCTGGTGCCGTATCACATGATCGGCGCTCACGACATGGAGTCGGGCATCCTGGGGAACTACGTCGAGTTCATGCGGGCGACGTTCCCCGACACAGCGACGCCTCCGGTTTACGTATCGGCGGCGATCATCACCCAGGCCCAGGGCGAGCGGTCCAACTACGGCGACGATTTGTTTTTCAAGCGATTGAATGCCGGCGTGGATGGCGGGGGCGGCTGGGGAGAACTAGAAGCAACCTGGGACGCGGCATCGTTCGAGGCGGCGGCGGCGGCCCCACCTGATTCCGAACAACATCTGCGACTGGTCAGTGCGCTGCTCAAGACGGTTGCCTCTTCCCACGCGGAAGTCGTCAGCCACCGCGGCGGCAACTTCGTGCGCTTCGACAAGGGCCTGTCGCTGATTAGCCAGCATGCGAAGGGCCTGGGCTACGACGCCCTGATCCTGTTCTTGGACGAATTGATTCTCTGGCTGGCAACGAACTCGGCCGATCTCGGTTTCGTCAAACGCGAGGCGGCCAAGTTGACGAACCTGGTCGAGGCTCAGTCAGCCGATCGACCAATTCCCCTCGTCAGTTTCGTCGCCCGGCAACGCGATCTTCGCGAGTTGGTTGGCGACCATGTTCCAGGGGCCGAGAAGCTCAGCTTCAGCGATTCACTTGACTGGCAACAGGGCCGGTTCGACACAATCACGTTGGAGGACCGGAATCTGCCGGCTATTGCCGAGAAGCGGGTGCTACGATGTCGAAGCACCGCCGCCCGCGCTGAACTGGATGCCGCGTTCGAGCAAACCGCTCGGATGAAAGACAACGTGATGAGCATTCTGCTGACCCAGGAAGGGGATCGGCAGATGTTCCGCAAGGTCTATCCGTTCAGCCCGGCACTGGTTCAGACCTTGATCGCTGTTTCCAGCGTGCTGCAACGCGAGCGCACTGCTCTCAAGGTGATGATGCAACTGTTGGTTGATCATCGCGACACACTGCAGCTTGGCGAAATCATCCCCGTCGGCGACCTGTTCGACGTGGTGGCGCACGGCGATGAAGCCTTCAGCCAGGATATGGCAATCCACTTTGACAATGCTAAACGGCTTTATCATCAGAAGCTGCTGCCGGTGCTGGAAAAGCAGCACGGCATCCGACGCGAAGAAGTCGAGCAGCTCGACTACAACGATCCTAAGCGGACAGCCTTTCGTAACGACGATCGACTGATCAAGACTCTGTTGCTTTCGGCGCTCGTTCCGGAAGTCGAGTCGCTGCGTGGTTTGAACGCCGAGAAACTGGCGGCCCTCAATCACGGCACCATCAAATCGCCGATCCCTGGCAAAGAAGCTGCCGAAGTACTGCGACGGTGTCGGGCCTGGGCAGCGAGCGTCGGCGAAATTCGTATCGGGGAAGAGAGCAACCCCACGGTTACCGTCCAGCTATCGGGTGTCGACACTGAGAGCATCATCGAACAAGCCCGCCGTGAGGATAACCAGGGCAACCGCATCCGGCGCGTGCGCCAGATGCTATTCGAGCAACTTGGCATCGTTGGTGAAGGCGACTTCGAGCAGTTTCACGAGTTCTGGTGGCGGAACACCAAACGCAACTGCAAGGTGCTGTTTAAGAACATCCGCGAGTTGCCCAACTCTTCGCTGGAAAACGACGAAGACGACTGGAAGCTCATCATCGACTTTCCGTTCGACGAAGCGGGACACGGTCCGCGTGATGATCTGAGTACGATTCAACGATTCATGCAGGCGCAGCCCGAGGGTGGCAAGACGCTTTGTTGGATACCATCGTTCTTCAGCGCGGATGCTCAGAAGGACTTGGGAATGCTGGTCATTCTGGAACACATCCTCACGGGTGAGCGGTTTGGACAGTTTTCCAATCACCTCTCGCCGCAGGACCGACAGTCCGCTAAGTCGGTGCTGGAGAGCCAACGCAACCAGTTGCGCCAGCGAGTGCAGAATCACCTCGATGCCGCCTACGGTCTCGACGCCATCACCGGAGGATCGCTCGACACAACACACGACCTGGATCTCAACGAACACTACGCTTCGCTCTGCCCGGGCTTCGTGCCGCAGCCTCCTGTTGCCGCAAACCTAGCCGGCGCGATGCAGCATCTGCTGAGCCAGGCCCTGGAACACGAGTTTCCCGCAGCTCCGCAGTTTGAGGCGGAGGTCAGGTCCAACACGCTGAAGAAAGTCTTCGAGGAGGTCTTTCCAGCAACGCAAATCACAGACGGCCGGCTCGCGATCGAAAAGACCAAGCGGCCGCTCGTGCGTCAGATTGCTGCCCCTTTGCTGGTAGGCGAGATGGGTATCGACGCCACTCACTTCGTACTCGGGCAGCACTGGAAGACCCACTTTGGCAAGAAGGCCGCCGATACAGGCAGCGGCATAACAGTCGGGCTACTTCGGAAATGGATGGACGAACCCAAGCCGATGGGCCTGCCCAAAGATGCCCAGAATCTAGTGATCCTGATGTATGCCGCCCAGACCAGCCAGACACTGTACCTGCATGGTGCACCTTACGAGGCCACGTTGTCCACTGTCCCAGATGCCTGCGAGGTGCGCAAGGATAAACTACCTGAACCGGCCGAGTGGGATATTGCATTGAAGCGGGCCGCCAGCATCTTTGGCGTAGCGGGACTCAAGCTGCTCAGTGCAGGAAATGTCAACACGCTGTCTAACGAATGCAAGAAGAAAGCCGCCGACGCGAGGCGGGCCTGCCAGGCATACGTCCAGCGTCTTCGGCAGCGGATGACGGAGATGGGCCTGCAACCTGCCACGACCGACCGCATGACGACTGCCAACGCCTCGCAGGTGCTTGTGGACAAACTCAGCGCCGCTGAGCCAAGTGGAATCATCAAGGCGCTGGCTGCCGCAACCATTGCGACCAGCGACACGGCAATGGGCGAGTGTGTCAGTAAGGCCGCCGAGTTAGAGGGAAATCTGGATACCGCCGGCTGGCAGACGTTTGAGCTGATTCGGAAACTCCCTGATCAACACCAGGCTACAGCCCAGGCAATTCTGGCGGACCTGCAACAGGCACTTTCGAGCGACGAGCATGTTACCGAGTTGGCCACCGCCCTAAAATCCGCCCAAGCGCAAGCGATGCGATTGCTGGAGAAACTCGTTGAAATCAAGCCACCGCCAATTACTCCCCCGCCGATTCAGCCACGACCAAACAAGGGAAAGAGGGTCGTCGAGCGGGATTCCAAAGAAGATTTAACGCTGCTGGCCGCGAAGGACGTGCTTGCGGAGCTGGACGGCAAGCTCGCGTCGGGCCAGTCCGTGCGAGTCAACGTGAGCTGGGTGATCGAAGAGGGAGGTGAGGTGTGACGACATTGACCGCTCCATCCTTTGGTCAAATCAAAGCGCAGGTCGCCGCCATTCGCCAGAAGGTGCCACAGGCGAAGGTGATTGGCATCCGCTCGCCTGGGCGCTGGACCGGCGGGGCAATCCACCGTGATGGTGATCAAGGATACGCGATTCATCAATGCGATTCTCCGTTATCCTTCCGCATTGCGCTACGGCAACCAACCGACGAACAGACCACGAAAGTTCTGATCACAAATCTGGAGGCGCACGATCTGGGCGACGATGTGTTGTTGCGATTGGCCAAACGCCGCCTGTTCCAGATCGACCCGTGGCAGATCGTGCGTTCGTTGTTCGATGCGCACGCAGTCGATCCGCGGCTGACCAAGCATGCCTGGATCGCCGAGTCGCTGCTCGAACAGATCCCCATCGAAGGCTATCCGACCGCCCGCGGTGGGTTCCTCGATGCCGAGACCGTCTGGCCGTTACTGCTCAAACAAGTGATTCGACTTGACGCCGAGGCGCCGGATCTAACTTCGCTGTTGAAATGGTC
>JAEZGD010000078.1 GCA_023417165.1 Planctomycetota bacterium | reverse complement strand
GTTCCTGGATGCGCCGTCGAAGGAGAGGCCAGAAATCGTTGCAAATACTCGGGTGAAATTCGCGAACCAGCGGCGGATAAATCAGGAGCCACTTTTTCCGGTAAGGAACTTTGTGGGATGCCATCATGGCACGCCGCGCAGCGCAGCTCTGATATGAGCAGTGCCCCTGCCTGCGTCTGGGTGAGCGGGTGATTGCTAGGCAGGGCTGGGTCGCCAGCAACTGCAATGGAGCTGGCTACCACAAGCCAGACAATTATCAACGTGGGGCCTCGAGTCATGCTGGCTTCTATCGCTGTTAAATGTCGTGAATGAAGACCAAGAGTCTCCTGCAGTGTTTTGGTCACTCGCAGGAGACGGCCATTCTATGCTCGCTCACGGAGGAATGCAGGCAGGAACGCGGAGCAGATTTATTCGTTGCAGCCGCAGCTGCTGGGCTCTGTTTTGATCATGACCTTAGGAAACGCGCACCGCGAATTCGCGGTGCGAAGCACTTTGAGCAACCGCCGCCCCAGCGACAAAGATAGCTACGGCACTTCCATGACGCAAATGACGATGACTTCGAGCCAAGCGGCTTCCGAAGCCTGCATCTACTTCGGCGCAAGAGAATGCAGCAACGTTGCTAGGGTGCAGAAATGCAACACTCCAGCAGCTTGTGATCACAAAGCAGCCTGACTAGCTGCAGCAAATCTAATGGGTGGTCACGGGAAGCGAGGTAACTCGCTTGTCGTGCGGCGGCGGAGCTCCGGTCGCCGGCGGTGAGTTGAAGATGCGTACGATGACGTAGTAAAACACCGGCGTCAAAAAGATACCAAAGAGTGTCACACCAAGCATGCCGGAGAATACGGCAATACCGAGTGTGCTACGCATCTCTGCCCCGGCGCCAACCGCCAGAGCCAGCGGAACCACACCGAGAATGAACGCTAGCGAGGTCATTATGATCGGGCGCAGACGCAAGCGACAGGCTTCGACCGTGGCATCTTCCGGCGTCGCGCCCTGGGCCGATTTTTCCTTGGCAAATTCGACAATCAGAATTGCGTTCTTGCTGGCGAGGCCGACCAGAACCACAAAGCCGATCTGCACAAAGATGTTAATATCGAGGCCCGCCATTGCCACACCAGCGACCGAGCTCAGCAGCGACATGGGCACGACCAAAATCACGGCCAGCGGCAGTGTCAGGCTTTCGTATTGAGCCGCAAGGACAAGGAACACCAGCACAACAGCGATGCCAAACACAATAATCGCAGTATTGCCGGCATCAATCTGCAGTTTGGTGAGCTCTGTCCACTGCAGATCCATGCCTTGCGGCAATTCACGCTGAGCGATCTTTTCGACAGTTTTGATCACCGTGCCCGTGCTTACGCCAGGCAACGATCCACCATTAACCGCGGCGGCAGTTACGCCGTTATAGCGAATCACCAGTGCCGGACCGCCAGTCTCGGTAATGCTGCTGACGCTTCCTAACGGAACCATCTCGCCTTTGAGATTGCGGACTTTGAGCTGTCGCACTTGTTCCGGCGATAGACGAAAACGCGGATCGCCTTGAAGGTTCACCTGCCAGGTACGTCCAAATTGATTGAAGTCGTTCGTGTAGTAGCCGCCCAGATAAAGTTGCAGCGTGAGAAACACCTCGTTCAGCGGGACCCCCATCGCCTTGCAGCGTTCGCGATCGATGTCGACGTACATCTGCGGCGTTTGTGCTCGAAAGGCGCTGAACATGCCGATGAGCCCGGTCGGCTGTTCGGGAGTGCCATTACCGGCGGCAGCCAGCCCGTCGGCCGCTTCCTGCAAGGCGTCAAGCCCCAGCGCTCCTTTGTCGCGCACCATCACTTTGAAACCGCCTGCGCTACCGAGACCGTCCACCGCTGGCGCGCCAAACACGGCGACGGAGGCCTCTTGGACCTCGCGGTAGCAGGCAGCGCGAAGCTTGGCAGCGATAGCATCCGCGCCCATTTCGCCGCCATGGCGGTGATGGAAGTCGTCCAGCACCACATACACCGTGCCGTAGTTGGAGCCGATAGCATTCTGGACAATAGATTGACCAGAAATCGTGATCGTGTGCGCAATGCCAGGGATGCCGTCCCCAGTGTGCTCGTCATGTTCATGCTGATCGTGGACATCGGCTTGCTGCCCTTCACCCCGGGCGATTTTTTCGACTTGCGCCATCACCGCCTGAGTGCGTTCCAGTGATGCGGAATCGGGCAAACGCACGTCGACGAGCAAATAACCTTTGTCTTGCGAGGGAATAAAACCGGTGGGCACCCTGGTAAAGCTGAAGTAAGTCAGATAGAGCAAGCCGCCATAGACCAGCAACACGACAAAGCTGGCGCGAAGCAGCAATCTTACGCTCCGGCTATACATATCGGCCGCAGCCGTAAAGCCGCGATTGAACAGCTTGAAAAACCATCCGAGCATGAAGTCGATCACGCGTGACAGCGGGTCACGTTGTTGATGCTTGGGTTTCAATAATAAGGCGCAGAGGGCGGGACTAAGCGTCAGCGAGTTCAATGCGGAGAAGAATGTTGATACGGCAATTGTCAGAGCAAACTGGCGAAAGAACTGGCCAGTAATTCCGGAGATAAATGCGCAGGGAATAAAGACGCACATCAATACCAGCGAGATAGCAATAATCGGCCCAGTCACTTCGGCCATCGCGCGTCGCGCGGCTTCCTTCGGCGACAGCCCGT
>JAEZGD010000042.1 GCA_023417165.1 Planctomycetota bacterium | reverse complement strand
CCCCACGCCACGCGGGCCAATTCCAGTGCCCACAACTCCACGTTATAGCAGGTGCGAAACTGACAACTCGTCCGACCGATGCGCTGCGAATGCATGCGCGAGTGCCGGGGAATCACCAAGCCCGTCGGCGGAATGTTCGTCAGGTCGGGTTCGAAAGCCACCACGGCCATCGACGGAAACGGCCGCAGATAGTGCGGATAGAGCGTCTCCAGAAATGCGTGGGTGATTTCTGGGAAGTCGTCGTTGAGCTTCTGCTGCACACGCCCCGTCAGGAGTGCGAACGCTTCGATCATGCGTTCGACATGCGGGTCGGTGCTGCGATTGGGCTCCAGCCGCAATTGAGCCGCCGCAGCCGGATAGCGCTCGGCAAACGACTCGGCCTGCTGCCGAAAGAACGTCAATTCCTGTTCGTAGTAATGCAGCAGCGTGTCGTTCATGATCGTCAACCTCTCGGGGACAAGAGGCAAAGGCGGGCAGTGGGGGCGGGCGAGCAATCAGCAGGGCGTTCAGGCAAGGTGGGGCATTTAAGCTGGAGTCGATTGCACCGTGTATTCGCCGGTGCCACGAGCGAGGCGGGCTTCAAACGCGACCCAGGTGGCAGGTTCGACTTGCAAGCGTCCTTCCACCAGCAGACGCAGCATCCGCTCCTTCGGTGAAAACGGATCAGGGATCAGTACGCGCACATCGCGCAAGCGTGGTTCATGCAGACGAATCGTTTCGGCAACCGCTTCGGCCATTCGTTCGCGTTGCTTGCCTCCGCACAGCTCGAGCGAGCCGATATCGGTCAGACCATAGGTCAGGATCGTGCCGGTCAACGGGCTGTCGGTGGTGAGCAAGCCCTGGTAGGTCGCGCGGGTGTTGAGCAGATCTTCCAAATCACGCCCAATCGCCGCGGTCATCTGTTGCAAATCCAGCGCGCTGACGGCGGCTCCACGCGGCGCGCGCTCCTCGTTGCCAGTCGCTGCGTCGAGCAACCGGTCGAGAAACGACGGAGCAAGCATGTCTTGCGAGGTGGGCATTGGCGGGCTTCGAGTTGTCGCAGAAAAGAACCTGAGAGCGGCATGCACGCCGCTCTCAGATTCCCTGATTCAGGCACACGATCAGACGGTGGTGTTCTGCACCAGGTCGTAACCGGTCTTGATCGGGTTATCGAGCGAACCGTCCTGCTTCTGGGCGCGGTACTCGACTTCGATCTTGCCGAAGGCGAGTTGGACGCGGTCCGTCGGCTCAGGGTTTTCGGTCGCCGTCGAATTCGGATCGATTTCTTCCAAGCTGCTGGCCGTGGTGTATGAGGCGACCAGGATGTTGGTCAGCGTCAGCTTGTAGAACTCTTGCTGATCCTTGCCCGCTTTGCGGCAGGTGAGGGTCGCGCTCTTGATGTGGTCGCCGGTGGCGCACTTCAACATCAGCTTCGGGCTGGCCTTGTTGGCGCGCATCGTGAACTCGAAGGTGCCCATTTGCACCTTGCCGCTACCGCCGCCGGTGGCGCCACGGCTGAAGTCGGCGGTCTGGGTCTCGGTCCACTTGAACGATTCCAGTTGGATCTCGTTGGTGTGCTTCGAGTCGGTCGCTTCGCCTTCGATGCCATCGATTTTCAAAAAATAATCAACGCTCATGTTGGAACTCCAGGAATAAAGTGGTCTGTGAACTGTGGTTGGTGATCAGTGAGTAATGAAAAGCAGGCAGTGGCCAGCCGGGCAGTGGTTCTTACTAACCACTGCCCACTGTCCACTATCAACTCTCCTAGCCCTTCTTCGGCACTTCGGCGACGAGGCGCATCGAGGCTTCGATCGCTTCGAGCTGGAAGTGCGGACGCAAGTAAGCGACCGCTTCGTACCAGCCGGGCTTGCCGGCGACTTCGCGCACTTCAATGCGGGCGTCGCTCAGCGGGCGTTTGGCCTTGGTTTCGTCGCCGGCGACGGTCGGATCGCACACATAGTTGCTGATCCAGTCGTTCAGCCAGCGTTCGCAATCCTTGCATTCCATGTTCGAGCCGATCTTGTCGCGAGCCATGACCTTCAGGTAATGGCTGAAACGCGACACGCACAGCAGGAAGTTCAGCTTGGCCGACAACTCGGCGTTGCTGTTGGCGGCCGGATCGAAGTAAGCCTTTGGCTTCTGGGCCGACTGCGCACCCATGAACACCGCGAAGTCGCGATTCTTGGCATGCAGCAGCGGCAGGAAGCCCAGGTTCGACAGCTCGAACTCGCGGCGATCGCTGATGGCGATCTCGGTCGGGCACTTCATGGCGACATCGCCATCGTCGGTCTTGAAGGTGTGAACCGGCAGGCCTTGGACAGCACCGCCCCCTTCCACGCCACGGACCTTGGCAAACCAGCCGTACTTGGCGAACGAATCGGTGATCCGCGCAGCATACGTCCAGGCGGCGTTCATCCACAGATACTTGCTGTTGTCTTTGCCGTCGATGTCTTCTTCGAAGTTGAATTCTTCGACGCGCTTCGAGTTCTCGCCGTAAGGCAAGCGGCCCAGCACGTGCGGCAACGTCAGGGCGACATAACGCGAGTCTTCCGATTCGCGGAACGAACGCCACGACGCGTATTCAGCGCCTTGGAAGATTTTCGCCAAGTCGCGCGGGTTGGGCAACTCGGCAAAGTTGTTCAGGTTGAACATCGAAGCGCTGGTGCCCGAGATGAACGGAGCATGCGCCGCGGCCGCGACATTCGACATCTGCTTGACGAAGTTGATGTCTTCCGGATGGCGACTGATTTCATAATCGCCGACCAGCAGGCCGTAAGGCTCGCCGCCGAGTTGGCCGTACTCTTCTTCGTACAGCTTTTTGAACAGCGTGCTTTGATCGAATTCGACCGCCTTTTCCAGGTCCTTGGCCAGTTCGCTCTTGGTGGCGTTCATCACGCGAATCTTCAGCGACGTGCCGGTTTCGCTTTGATGGACGAGATAGTGCAAGCCGCGCCAGGTTCCTTCCAGCTTCTGGAAGGCTTCAGCGTGCATAACTTCGTTCAACTGGGCCGAAACCTTCTTGTCGAGTTCGGCAATCCAGTACTTGATGTTGGCGACAACGTCCTTGCTGACGACGGCTTCAGGCGAGAGAGCTTGCTTGACGAACTGTTCGAGATAGGTCTTGTTCGTCTCGCGCTCTTGCTGGTCGAGCGTACGAATTTCGTCGAGGATCGAGTCGATCAGCGACACTTCCGCGACGGCGGCGCCGCCTTGCGATTGGGTGAGGGTTTCTGGCATGGATGGAAGACTCCGAATGTTGGTTAGGTAGGTGATGTGCCTGGCATGG
>JAEZGD010000708.1 GCA_023417165.1 Planctomycetota bacterium | reverse complement strand
CTATCTGACGATTCGAGGAGATTTTCCGGGCGAGGAGGTTTCGATCCTGTATCTGGAGGCGTATTGTCGCCCAGGTTCGACTGATCGTGATTGGCACGAAACGGTGATTCCGCACACAGCGGAGTTGGTCTCGCAAAGCGACGATGGACGCGTTATCAAGCTGCGCGACAAGTTGGCCGACGGCGTCGTGGTCGAACACACCATCACCGCCGGGGCGGATGAGGTCGACTTTCGTCTGGTGGCGCACAATCCAACTACGCAAGCGTCACAAGCCCACTGGGCTCAGCCCTGTATGCGGGTAGATCGTTTCACGGGCGCGCCAAAAACCGACGCCCGCGCGCTGTTTCCTGCGTATATCAAAAAGTGTTTCCTGTTCATCGACGGCAAGCTTACACGTTTGCCAACCGAGCCCTGGGCCGAACAGGCACGCTATGTGCCCGGCCAGGTGTATTGCCCGAAGGAGGTTGATCGCAACGACGTGAATCCGCGTCCGCTCAGTAAACTGGTGCCCTCAAGCAGTTTGTGCGGCTGCTATTCGGCGGACGAAAAGATGATCCTGGCGATTGGCTGGGACCCGTATCAAGAGATTTTCCAAGGCGTGATCACTTGCCTGCATAGCGATTTTCGCGTGGGCGGCCTGCAGCCAGGCGAGACCAAACGCATCCACGGCAAGCTGTATATTGTGCCGGCCGATCCGAAGAAGTTGGTCGAACGGTTTACGCGGGATTTCGTAAAAGAAGGAACTGCGATAGATTGATCGCGTGTTTGCCGCCCAGTGATGGTGGCGGCGTTTGCTTAATGACGGCGAGTGAACTAGGGTTTCGGTGCAACTCGTCTTTTCGCTGCGTTCGCAGCTATAACAAGAGGTTCCACCGATGGTACGTGCGTATGTGTGCGCCGCTGCGCTGTTTTGCGCCGCGACCGCCCAAGCCGACGACTCCGTCACGGTCAGCAAGCTGAAGGCCGGGCAGCAGCTCGATATTCACACGCAAGACGTCACCTATCGTGCGACGCTCATTGCTCCAGAGACGGGCGAGTGTCGCATGCAAGTAGGCGACGGCAACCGCTTTAGCACTCCGCGCACGGTCTTTTTGATCGGCGCCACCAAAGGGCAGCAAGACGGCCTCAGCCTGGTGAAAATGGGCGAACTGAAAGTCGGATTCAAAATCGAGCTCGGTCTCGACGACCTGACCGAAGTCAATCGCGCCCACACGACCAGCGTTACAAAGGTCGAACTGCGGTAATTGCCGCCCAGCGGCGCTCATCGCGGGCCGAATTTTCGGCGAGATCGTGAAAATCGCCTCACTCCAGCCACCCCTCCAGCGAGAGGGGTGGTTGTCGAGCCAATTAGCCGTCATTCTGAAATATCCCACGGCGCGGCTTCCCCACGTAACCAAACTCTCGGCCTAGTCATTTCTGGGAGACGCGCTTGATCCCTCCCGCTTTGGGCTTGAGAGGAGTTTCCGCTCGTGGTTGTCCGTTGGTTACTGCTGCTCTCGATGCTTTGGGTCCTGGCTGTCGGTGCGCCTGCGCGCGCCGAAGGCGACTGGGAAATCACGCCGCAAAGCGAAGAAGCGCTGCGTAAAGGGCTGGACTGGTTGGCCCGCAACCAAGGTCCCGACGGCAATTGGGGCTCGAACGACCTGGGCTTGGTCAGCATGGGAGCGCTCGCGTTCATGTCTGCAGGCCATGCACCGGGACGCGGCAAGTATGGCCAGCCGCTCAAAAAAGCGCTCGACTATGTCACCAATAATGCCAAGCCTTCGGGCCTCTTGAATATCTCCGACGCCCAGCGCGACATGTACAACCATGGCCTGGCCACCTTTGTGCTTGGCCAGGCGCATGGCATGACCACGACGCAAGACCGTCGGATGAATACGGTTCTCGATCGCGCCCTCAAGCTGATTTCCAACACACAGTGCGAAGATGGCGGCTGGGATTACCGCGCACATCGTCAGCAAAACGGACACGATCTCTCGCTCGCAGTGATGCAAGCCAAAGCCCTGCGCAGCGCAGTGGATAGCGGCCTGGAAGTTCCGCCAGAGGTGATCGATCTGGCGATTAAAAGCGTGCGCGAGCATTATTGCCCACAAGATGGTCGCCGCGATTTGCCGGAAGCGGAACAACAAAAGAAGCCCGGCCAATTCACTTATGGCAAAGGCGGTGGCGGCGGCACGATCGCCATGGCTGCCTGTGGCGTCGTCTGCTTGCAAGAGTTCGGCCAGTACGACGATTGGCGCATTCAAAAGAACATGGAAGTGATCGGCGCTTCGATCAGCCAGTTGCCCAAAGCCAAAAATGGCGACGGCAAAATGCCTTACGATGCTTATACGCTGTACTATGTCGGTCAGGCGTTGTACCAAGTGGGCGGCGACCATTGGCAAGACAACTATCCCAAGTTGCGCGAGCATTTGGTGACTTCGCAGGCTCACAAGCCAGACGATCCAGCCACACACGGCGCATGGCGCGATGAAGGCGTACAAGGTGGTGGTCGCGTGGGCGGCAAAGAAGGCCATCTGTATGCGACCAGCGTCGCCTGCTTTGTCCTGGCGATGCCCAACCGTTATTTGCCGATCCTTCAGGAAGGCAAGATCGAAAGCCTGAAACAAAAGTTTGGCACAACCCAGCCGTAATTCATCCGCAGCCTTGCCGCCCTCACTCGTTAGCCCTTCGCGATGAGCTTTCTTCCCTCCCTTTCCGCCTGGCACTTCGCCCTCGCTGGTGTGATCTGCGCGGCCGCGCCGGTCATCATTCACCTGCTGAATCGTCGGCGTTATCGCACGGTGCATTGGGCGGCCATGCCTTTCTTGCGCGAGGCCTTGCAGCGCAATCGCAAGATGATGCAGATGCGGGATATCATCCTGCTGATACTGCGCACGGCGGCGGTGCTACTGTTTGGACTGGCGCTCGCACGGCCCTATTTTGCCGTGGGAACACAAGAATTCGATCGCTCGCAACCACTGCACGCGATTCTCGTTTTCGACAATAGCCTGAGCATGGGCTATACGCTCGTCGAAGGCACGCTGCTCGATAAAGCCAAAGAACGCGCCCTGCGATTCATCGACGAATTGCCCGATGGCAGCGTAGTCACGGTCATTCCCCTCTGCGGCAGCGAGCACCCGATTAGCTCCGATCCGTATCCGTTTAAGGACAAAGGGTTGTCGGAAGCGATTCGCGCCATCGAAGTCGTCGATCGCGCCGCGACCGTGCAACTGGCCGCCGACGCGGCGCAAAAAGCGGCCGAATCTTCTGCCGAATTGGCCAAACGCATTGTTTTCTTTAGCGATCAGCAAGCCAGCAACTGGAGCGATCGTACTACGCCGGAGCGCTTTCAAGAATTGCCGTCGATGCAAGTCGTCGATGTCGGACCTGCCGAGTGGCAAAACACCAGCGTGGTGGCGCTGCGCGTGCAAGACGGCATTGCCGATATCGAAACGCCGACGACCTTCGTCGCAGAGATCGAACATCGCAGCAGCAATCCCGCCGGGCGAAAAGACATTCAAGTCGCGTTTCATGTCGGCGACGAAAAGTTCGAACGCACCATTTCGTTCGACGCTCAAGCCGGGCGGCGCGAAGTGCTTTTCGAACATACCTTCAGCAGCGCCACTCCAGATCTCGGCCATCCCGACTATGTGCCGGTCAAAGTAGCCCTTTCTGCCGACAATCTGGTCGCCGACAACGAACGTCATTTAGTCGTGCCGGTCGTGGCCTCGCTGCCGGTGCTCTTCATCGACCAATACAGCGACGAGGAAGAAGATCCGGTGCAAGGGCGCACTGGTGAAACTCGCCAGTTGCGAAAGCTGCTGGCTCCGACCATCGGCCGCGATGAGATGCAGCGGCAGTTGATCAACGTTAAGCACATCACCCTCGATCAACTTTCGCAAGACGAACTGGAAAGTGCGCGGCTGGTGGTGATTGCTGGCGTGCGTGACCCTGGCAACGAACAAACGGTCAAGCTGCTGCGCGACTATGTCAAGCAAGGCGGGCAGTTGGTGATTGGCGCCGGCGGCGATTTCGATCCGCAGGCGTGGACGGAACTCGCCTGGCTCGAAGGCGGCGGCATCTTGCCGGTCCCGCTGCAAGATCAGACGGTGGGTGATCTGCCGGAAGATGCGGTGGGGCAACTCGATCCAGTCTTCTTGTCGTTCGAAAGCCTGGCGACGCATCATTACTTTCAACTCGGCGAAACCAGCGAGCAGCAGTTGCGAGATCTGTTCAGCGATCCGCTGTTCTTCAAGTATGTGGATGCCAATACCGATCCCGAGACACTCGACAAGCTGAAGGCGACGGAACAACAACGCCTGGCGGAAGAATTGACAGCCGTTGGTGAAGCCGAGCGGCTACGAGCCGAACTCACACAGCGCGATGCCGCCGGCGAACTCGATGAAGCGGGCCGGGTTGCCCTGGCTCAGGCCGAGAATCACCTGCGTTCCTTTCGCCCTGGCTGGCTCCGCTGGGTGCAGCCAGCGTTTGCTGAAGAAGTGCCGACCGAGGCCGCTGCGCGCCAAAAACACCTAGAAGCGCTGACATTGGCCACCATGCCGCGGACGCTGGCCCGCTTTACCAGCAAGAATGGCCCAGCCTATTTGGTGCAGCGTCGCATTGGCCAAGGCGAAGTGCTGCTCGTGACGAGCGGGCTATTTACCAGTTGGAACACGCTGCCCAAGACCGACACCTTCTTCATGTATGACCGCATTCTGCGGAGCATGATTCGCTCGACATTGGCCGACCGCAATTTTCTGCCTGCCGATCGCATTACGCTGCCGCTTGCCAGCGATGACCGCGACGCCCAGATCACTTTGCAACGCCCTGGCCGCGAAGATGATCCCGAGACGATCGATGCGGGCTTCATCGGCAAAGAGCAACTCGGCATCATCGTTAACAGGCCGTTGGCGCGCGGGTTGTATCGCGTCAGCGCCACAAAGGCCTCGTTTTCTGCCGATGCCAGCGCAGCCGCGCCGGCGTCGATGGACGTGTTGTTCACCGTCAATGGCGAGGGTAATGAATCGGACCTTACGGCACTGTCGCGCGAAGCATTCAACGAGCGTGCAGCCGACAGCAAGGTTAGTTGGGTCGGCGCTGGCGATACGATCAGTCTCGCAGGCGCACAGATTAGCGGTCAAAACTCGTGGAAATGGCTGATCCTGCTGGTACTGCTGTTCCTACTCGCAGAGATCGCCTTGCTGGCCTGGCCATTGGTCAAGGCAAGACTCGAAGAACCACGCACCGCAAACGCTTAACGAAACTCGCCCGGTTGAAAGACGTCCAAGCAAGCGACGAACTTGCCACTACTTATGATGACACGGACACTAGGCTGGTTGCTGGGATTGAACGACGTCAGCTCGATCGACGAGTTGCAACTGTCGCTCGGCGCTGGCTGGGCGCAGGAAGGAGCCGGTCCGTTCTGGGTCTTCTTCGGCGTGACTGCGCTCGTGGCGCTAGCGCTGTTTTTCTACGTCAAGTTTCAGCCGCGCGGATCCACGACCAGTCGCGTCTGCCTGGCGATTTCGCGTGGCCTGCTGTTGGCCATGCTGTTTCTGACGCTGGCCGATCCGATATTGCGCATCACCACGACGCGCACGCAAAAACCTGACCTGTTCGTCATCGTCGATGGCACCGACAGCATGGCCATCGAAGACAAGCTGCTGCCACCAGAGCGCGCCGCACTGGCCAGCGCTACAGGACTAGCGCTGCCCGGCGAAGCTAACGCCACCCGCATCGACCTGGTGAAATCGCTGCTGTCGAAGAAAGAGCAAAATCTGCTGGAGGAACTGGCCAAAAAGAACGTCAACCTGCAGATGTTTGTCTTCGATGGCAACAATACCAGCCAACTGCGCAAGCTTTCGCCAGAAGGCTTGAATACGCTCGATCCGGCCACGCTGGCCGAGCAGCTCTCGACCAAAGGCCAAGTGACCGCGATTGGTTCCGTTTTGTCCGACGTTCGGCAGCAAGCCAGCAATCTCGCGGGCGTCGTATTGATTAGCGATTTCGCCAACAATGCCGGGCCCACGCCGATCGGCGACGCCGCCGGGCGACAAGGTTCGCCTGCCGCGAAGCTCAATGCGCCGCTATACACAGTGGGCGTCGGAGCACTCGAGGCGGCCGACCTGCTGGTCGACGTGCAAACGCAAGCCAAGATTCGCAAAGCCGAAAACACCGTTGTCACCGTGCTGTTGAAAAGCACCGGCTTGCAAGGCCGAACGGTCAACCTCAAAGTTTCCGCGCAGCGACTGACAGGCGATAAAGGCGAGGTCGACGAGATCACGCCGGTCGGCGAAAAGTCGGTCACTATTGCCACTCCGGCCGATGTGATTGAGTTTGCGTTTCAACCCAAAGAAGCTGGGCGGTTTCGCTTTGTCGCCGAGGCAGAGCCCGTCGAAGGCGAGATCGTCGAGGACAATAACAGCGCCTTCCGTGAAGCAACCATCATCGACGACTATGTGCGGTTAATGTACGTCGCCCATGAGCCAACCTGGGAATGGCGCTTTGTGAAAGAAGTCTTCTACCGCGACAAGACCGTCGGCATGCAAGGCTTCCGCACCTTTTTGGCCTCGTCCGATCCACGCGTGCGCGAGTCGAACGAACTGTTCCTGCCAACGCTCACGCCCAAGCGCAGCGAGTTCTTCGCTAATGACGTAATCTTTTTGGACGACATGCCCGCGAGCGCTCTGAGCCCGCGGTTCTGCGAGATGACGCGCGAGTTCGTCAGCGAACTAGGCGGCGGTTTAGTGGTGATCGCCGGGCCGCGCTTCGGCCCGCGCGAACTACTCAATACGCCACTGGCCGATATGCTGCCAGTGACTATCGATCCGCAGCTTTCCCTGAAAAGCGATCGCGAGTTCAAGCCGCGTCTGACCGCCATGGCCATGACCGGACAGTATCCCTTCATGCGGCTCGGCGAGAACGACCTGGAAACCGCCAAGGCGTGGGACAATATTCGCGGTTTTGAATGCTATCAACCCGTGGCCGAAGTCCGCAGCCGCGCGACCGTGCTGGCCGAGCATCCCACCGACCTGTGCGCCGATGGCAAAACGCGTCAGCCGCTGATCGCCATTCATCAGTATGGCCGGGGCGAAGTGGTCTACCTGGGCTTTAACGAAACGTGGCGTCTGCGGCGTGCGTATGGCGAAAAGTACTATCGCAACTTCTGGTCGCCGCTCATCGACCGCTTAGGCCTGAGCCACGCCCTGGGCAATCAAAAGCGATTCGTGCCGAAACTCGATCGCCCTCAGTATCGTGTTGAAGACGAAGTGATCTTCACCGTCCAGGCGTATGACGAGAACTACGAGCCGCTAACAGCCGAGAAGCTCAACGGGCAGCCCATCGTGGCCGAAATGACTAGCCCCGGCCGCGGTGTCGCCGGCCCCAAGACCGAAGAGATTCAGCTGTCGCCGCTGCGCGCCGGCGTCTTTGAAAGCAAGCAGCGAGTCTTTACGCCCGGCAAGTACAACATTCGCGTCAAGGATCCGGTCACCCAAGAATTCATGGAATACCCGTTCGAGGTCACGGGCGTCTCGGCCGAGCGTCGCAACGCCACGCGCGACTTGCGACTGCAAACCGAGTTGGCCGCCGAAACGCGCGGCAAGACCTATGACCTGACGACCGTCGCCGCGCTGCCAGGCGATATTCAATCCGAAGCGCTGGTGCAAAAGTTAACGAACAACCATCCGCTGTGGAGCACGCCTTTGTGGTTTATCGCCGCGATGGTGTTAATGCTCGGCGAATGGCTCTCGCGCAAATTAATGAACATGACATGAGCAAGCTCGCTTCCTTACATAGTCAGCTCGCAGCGCTGCGGCGCACTCGGGCCACAGCGCGCCTGGTGACGGCATTCGCCGCGCTCGCGACGGCGATTTTGTGGGCGCTCATCGGTATCTTCGTGCTGGATGTCCAGTTCGAGTTACCGGTGCTGCCACGTTTGGTCGTAATGGTAATCGGAGCGCTGGCCACATTTTGGGCATTTGCCAAGTACACGCGTCCGCTGCTGGGCGTGCACGAGAGCGAACTCGACATGGCGCTAATGGTCGAGCGGCAGCAGAATATCGACAGCGATCTGGTCGCCGCCTTGCAATTCGAATCGCCTGAGGCGGGGCGTTGGGGCTCACGACAGCTCGAAACGGCTGTTATTACCTATGTCGCCGAATTCGGCCATGGCCTAAACGTGTTTGAGGGTTTCTCGCGCGAGCAGATGGTCCGCCGCGGTACATTCCTGGGCGTGACGCTGGTGGTGGTTCTTGGCTTTCTGCTGATCGCCCCCAGCCATGCGAGCGTGTTCCTCAATCGGCTATTTTTCGGCAATCGGCACTATCCCAGTGCGACCATTATCGAACAGGTGCTGGTCAATGATTCGACAGTGCTCGACCAACAGCAGCATGGCGCGCAGCCGTTACCGGTCAAGGGTGCGCAAGGGCAACCGATGTTGTTTTATGTGCAGTGTGCAGGCGAATTGCCGGCCGAGGGCACGCTCCGCGTTCGGTCCGCCAGTGGCGGCGCGACACGTAGTGTCGAGCTCAAGCCACTGACTCTCGATCAGCGCGCCGGCATGCTCCGCACCGCGCAAACGAAGCTGGCAGACGCCTTGTCGCAGGACGAGATTGACATCGCCGGACCATGGCAAAACCAGCTAATCGCGCTCACCACGTTCGATGCTCCGGCCGCAACTCAACAGTTACGCGAACTCAACGAGGATCGCAGTCGGCTCAAGGACGTGCTCGACACCGTACAGCAAACGCTCGCCGAGTGGCCTGCGAAGGCTGACAAGAAACATGTCTATCAAGGCGACATGGGACGCCTGGTCGACGAAGTGCGTTATGGTATCGCGATCGGTGACGCTTGGACCGATCCGGCGCTCGTGCGCATGATTCCGCTACCGGTCGTCGAGCTAGAACCAAAAATCGTGCCGCCAAAGTACGCGCAAGGCCATGCAGAACAAGAGTCGCCGACCTCGCGGCAACTTTCGGTGCTGGAAGGCTCGACGGTTCAGTTCACGCTGCGCTGCGTGAACGACAAGCCGCTGCTGGAAGCCTGGATGATCGCCAAAGGCAAAGCGGGCGCGACGAAGCTGCCGCTTGCGAAGACCGATGCCGAAGGATTGGTTTGGACGCTGCCTGCGGAACAGTCTCTGTTGCAGCAAATCCGTGAAGAGATTCGTTTCGAGATTCAAGTCACCGACCACGACGACCTGCATCTGGAGTCGCCGATCCGCGGCGTGATTCGCCTTCGCACCGACCGCGCTCCCAGCGGCACAGCCGAGGTGGTGCATCGCGTCGTGTTGCCAACCGCCAAGCCGATCATTCACTATCGCGTCAGCGACGATTATGGCATCGCGCAATTGGTGCTACAGGTCGCTATCGAACGCAATCCCGACGCGCTTGGCACACCAGAGCCAGAGCCAACCTCCACCAGCACCGACATGACGCCGGGCAGCAACCAGCAAGTTCCGCCGGTCAGCCTCTCGCTACACGCGCCGCCAAAGCCGCCCATGATCGCGCCTCGCCCGGTGCGCGGCACCTATGCGCTCGATCTGTCGCCACTCATGCTCGCCAAGGGCGATCGACTTAAACTCACGCTGGCTATTACCGACTATCGAGGCGACGCGCCTGGAGAGTCGTATCTTAGCGATCCTTTGATTTTAGAAATCTCAGACGAAAGCGGCGTACTAGCCGCTATCTCTGAGGCGGACGAGCGTTCAGAACAGCGGCTGACAGACATCATCAAGAAGCAACTCGGTATCGGAGAGTCGCCATGAAACGGATTTGCGCGCTGTCGATCGTGGTCGTGATGTGCTGGACTTTGTTCTGCAGCGCGCAGGCATCGGCTGCGCCGGGGCCAGCCGCGCCAGCACCCGATACCGAAGCCTTGCGAGCGCGCCAAACGGCGCAAGAAAAAGCGCGCGCCATGGCAGGCGAGTTGGTCTCCAGCATTCTCGATATTCAACTACAGCAACTGCGCGAGAACGGCCTGGAAAAGCTGCCAATCTATGCCGAAATCCAAGGCATGCGTAAGAACATTGACGCCTTGGTCGAAGCCGAGATGAAGCACGTCGTCGAACTGCTCGTGCAAGCACAAGAGGGCAATAAAGAGCATCGCATCGCCAAGCTGAACGAAGCTCGCGAAAAGATTCGCGAAGTGGTCGTGACGCTGATGGCCGAACGGCAAAAGCTGTACAAGCGCCTGCAAATCGCCAAGCTGGCGGCGCAGGTCAAGCAGCTCATCGCCATGGAAACGCGGGTTTACAACATTACCAAGAACCTGCCGCAGCTCACGAACGAAGAACGCGAGCAACTGACCCTAACGACCATTCAAGACCAGACCGATGTGGTGAAGGTCTATTACTTGCTGGTTCAAACACTGGAAGATGTCAGCACGTGGGGTGGGCACGTCGGCGCGGGCTGTGCCGACGGCTTGCGCATTTTGCGTGCGGCTCAGGTCGAGCAGGAACTGGTCAAAGCCGGCCAGGCGTTGGGCGTCGGCGAGTTTAAAGCGGCGCAAGCCAGTGAATATGCCGCCATCCGCGGCCTGCGCGCCTTGCTTGAAAAGATCGAAGAGACGCAGGGACTTATTAGCAGCGATCGCGAAGCGGCGCTGAAGATGGTGCGCGACATGCTGAAGCAGCAAGAGGAGCTGCGGGCAGAAATCAAGCAAGCGGAGATCACCGAGCAGAACTACGAGCAGTTTGTCGAAAAGCAAACTGACATTCAGAAAGGCCTGGGCAAACTGGCCGAAGCGCTGGGCGAGAAGTTTCCCGCGACCGAACCACTGCTCAATCAGGCCAAAGCCGCTTCGAATGAAGCGACTGCCGAGATCTTCAATCAAGACAAGCAACAAGCGACGCAAGAGCAAAGCCAGGTCATTGGCAGCCTGGCCGAGATCGAAGAGCAACTCAAACATGCGCTCGATCTCGATGACGCCAACAAAAGCGCCGATCAACTCGCGCAAGATTTGAAGAAGCTTGAGGAAGTGAAGAAGACCCTCGATCAAGCCGCAAAGCAGCAAGAGAAAGCCGAGCAGACCGCGGCCAAAGAGCCCGCTGCCGCGCAACAAGCCGAGAAGGCCGCTGCCGAAGCGGTCGAGAAGCTGCCCGCCGAACAAGAATTGCCAGGGACCGTGGAATCGCGACTGGAAGACGTGCGTGAAGCCATTGCCGATGCTCAACAAGCCCTCGATAACGCTGCGCCCGAGGCGACCGCCGCGCGTGAAGAAGCGACGGCCAAAGCCGCCGACGCGATCGAGCGGGCTCAAGCCGAAGTCGAAGCTCAAATCGCCGATACCGAGCGCCGCCAACTTGCAGTGAAGGTCGGCGAACTCGCCAGAGCGGCAGAAGCGTTAGAACGCGCCGCGGCCGCTGAAGAATCCGTCGCCAAAGCTCCCACAGAAGCAGCCAAGCAAGTTGGTCTCTCTGCCGAGGAAGCCGCGGCTCTCGAAACCCAGCAAGCCGATGTGAAGGAAGTCGCCGACAAGATCGCCGCAGGCGTGCAAACTACGGCTCCCGAAGCGGCGAAGGATCTGAACGAGGCAAAGCCCGCCATCGAAGCGGCCTCGCAGCAACTGGCCGCCGCCAAGGCCACGCCGGGCGAAGCCTCGAAGGACGAAGCCGCTAAGATCGCCGACGCAGCCGCCAAAGCCGCACAGCAACTCGCCTCGGCGGCCAAAGAGTTGCGAGAAGAAGCCGGCAAAGCTGCCGAGGAACTGGTGAAGACCGCCGACGAGCAGCTCGGCAAGGTCGCCAAGGCACAAGAGGCAGTCGATAACGCCCAAGCGCAGACCAATGCCAGCCAGGCCGAACGCCTGGAGAAACTGCAAGCGGCGCTCAACAAGGTCGCCGAAGCGCAGGCACAGCAGGATCGCGCCGCTGGTCGCGAAGAAGCGGCCGCTGCGAACGAACTCGCTCAAGAGGTTGCTGCAACCGCTGCACAACAAGCGATCGCCGACCAGAAGGCGGCCGATGTCGCGAGCGGTAAAGCCAATACGCCGATTGAAGCCGCTACCGAACAGCAACAGGTCGCCGAGCAAGCCGCCGATCTCGCCAAAGAGGCGAGCGGAGCCACCAAAGAGGCCTTGCAAGAGGCAGCCAAAGCGGCGAGCGAAGCGGCCAAGGAAGCGCTCAGCGGTAATGCCTCCAAAGCCGATGCAGCGCGCATGGCAGCTCGCGAGGCGTTAGCTGCCGCAAAGCAGGCGGCCGAACAAGCCGCCAGCGAAGCCGCGGCCAAGCCAGCTGGCCAGCCGAACGCAGAGGCACAAGCCGAAGCTGCGGCCGCCGCAGAAGCCGCCGCCGAATTGGCCAGCGAAGCCGCCGCTTCTGCAGCCGCTGAACAAGCCCTTCAGCAAGCAACCGCCAAGACTGCCGAAGCCGAGAAAGGACTCAAAGCCGGGAATGAAGCAGCCGCCAAGGCAGCGCAACAAGCCGCATCCCAGGCGTTAGACGCTGCGGAACAGGCTCTCGAAAAAGCAATGGCCGATGCCGCTCAGCAAGCCGGAGAGCAACTCGCGCGCGAAGCTCAGGCCGCAGGTGAAGCGG
>JAEZGD010000639.1 GCA_023417165.1 Planctomycetota bacterium | reverse complement strand
TTCGACTTGAATATTCGTTGCGACTGGCTTGAAGAACATCACGCCTGCTGCGCCTGTGGCGGCGACGATGACGCCAGCGTAAAAGATCGGCCCGGCTTCTTTAAATGTGCGGGACATCGCCATGGTGACAAAGGTGTTCACCACCGGCGCGCATCCGAAGACGAGCGGCATCACATAGATGGGACTGCCGCGGAACTTAAACGCCAGGATGATGCCCAACGCGCCGATCGCAGTCACGAGCCCTGCGGCAATCGACCAGATTAGCCCCCCCGCCGACCAGTGTCCTTTCTCGCCTTTGGTGCGCAGGACCAAGATCGGCACGATCACCGCGATCACGAAATAGGCGAGTCCCACGCAGATGAACGGTCGCAGGCTGCTGGGCTTGCCTGGCATGCCTAACTCGGCCTGGCCTTCGTGCAGCACCGGGCCATACGCGCCCCAGCACAAAAACGTCAAAGCGATCGCAGCCAGCACGAGCGGGAAACGCATGGAACGGGGCCTTCGTAGCGGAGGGAGGGTAGGGTGGGACTAGTTTAGCAAAGCCGCCCAGGCGAGGTCAGTGGGGCCGATGTGGGGGACTGTTTGCTTCGCGGTGGGGACGGTGCGGCCGATTGGTAGGTTACGCGATCAGTTCATGAATCACCGAGCCAGGGCAGATGACCTGTGGGCGGCCTTGCTGGTCGTGCAGTTCCAAGTGCTCTGGCAGGCCGAGCAGGTGATAGATGGTCGCGAATAGGTCGACCGGCGCGACGGGGTTCGCGCTGGGGTAAGCGGCGTGACGATCGCTCGCGCCATAGACTTGCCCGCCACGAATGCCGCCGCCAGCGAGGACGGTGGTAAAGCAATTGGGCCAGTGGTCGCGGCCATCGGCGCCAGCGCCGGCGTCGCTGTTGCGTTGGCCGACGCGCGGCGTGCGCCCGAATTCGCCGGTCCACACGACGAGCGTCTCGTCGAGCAAACCGCGTTCGCTTAAGTCGTCCAAGAGCGCGCTGAACGCCTGATCGGCAGGCGGCATCAAGCGTTCTTTCAGGTCGATAAAGTTGCGGCTGTGCGTGTCCCAATAGACCGAGACATTCTTGATGCCGTCGCTCGGCCAAAAGCACGTTACCAGCGGCACACCGCGTTCGATCAATCGCCGGGCGAGCAGCACTGATTGCCCGTGCGGATTGCGTCCATAACGATCGCGAACTTCGTCCTTCTCTTGCGCTAGATTGAAGGCGCTGCCAGCGACCGCTGATTGCAGCAGATCGTATGCCCGCTGATAGTGCGTGCCGACCGCCGCCAGCGCTGGCGCTTCGGCCAGCCGAGCGTGTTCCTCATTCAATACGCCGAGCAGCGACTTGCGCTCGCTGAGACGCTCGATAGTGATGTCATCGTGCAAACGAAACGCATCGACGCGATACTCCGGCGAGTTGGGATCGGCGTCAATATTGAGCGGATTGTATTGCTGCCCGAGCCACGCAGCGAACTGCCCTTGGCTTTGCTCGACAAACCGCGGCACATCGTTGGGCAGCTTCGGACGCATCGCGATATTCGGCGGCAGCGGGCCACGGCCCAGACCGACCTTCGCCAGCACCGCGCCAATGTTCGGCCAGCCGGCGCGCACGTCGCTCGTGGGAGGCGGCGGCTGTCCGGTCAATAAAAAGTGCGTGCTGGCGGTATGGTCGACGTTGCCGTGCGTCATCGAGCGGATGATCGCCAGCTTGTCGCAGCGCTTGGCAAGCTCGGGCAAGTGCTCGCAGATTTGAATGCCAGGCACGTTAGTGCTAATCGGCTGAAACTGCCCGCGGATCTCGAGCGGCGCGTCAGGCTTCAGATCGAAGGTGTCTTGATGCGCCGGCCCGCCCCACATGAAGAGCAGGATGCACGCCTTCGCTTTGCCAGGCGTCACCTGCTTGGCGTCGGCCAGCGATCGCCCGGCGAGAAAATCGGCCAGCGATAAGCCAAACAGGCTTAGTCCGCCAGCTTTGAGGAGCGAACGACGATGAAGGTGGGCGCGTGTCATTCCCTCAAGATAGCGGAAGGGATTGGCAGAATTCAATCAAGCAGGGGCCATTTGTTATTGGCCACTTGCCACTTGATTTTTGCCATTGGTCATTCGTCATTCGCTGCTCGCCACACTCTACTGTTCAATTTCCAACCCGCGGATTTTGCCGCGCGGTACGAGGCCTTCGAGCTCGATGATCTCGGCGAGTCGGTCTTCGGTGACGTTACCTGCGTGGTCGCGGACTTCCAACCGCAGATACACGCGGCGCGGCACGCTCGGCTCGACACGCCAGAAATATTGCCCGGTGTTCGCTAGGCCGGTGGCGATCGTGGTCCAAGGACCTTGAGGATCGGTGGCATACGAAAGCGTGACGGGGCGCGTGGCGAGCCAATCGTCGCTGGCCGTCCAGTGGATTTCGAGTTGGCCGGAACTATGCCCCTTGCCGTAGGCCACGCTGCCGAACTTGGCGAGTGGCGCGGTGCCATCGACGCCGATCCAGATGTCGGCGGCATCGCCAGCGCGCGGCGTGTGGCCCGCCATGCCGTTTTGATGGACGATCACCACGCGAAAGCCGAACACGCCTTCTTTGTCGACTTCGACTTCGAACGGGCTTTGACGATCGGGGTCGACGCCCCACTTCAGCCACGTTTTGCCGGCATCGTGCGTGCCCCACAACTCGACATCGGCGATCTGTTCCAGCGGCACATCGTCGGCATCGTAGTCGAGCTTGAAGCGCCGCTTCGTCGTGAAGCTGGGTTGCTCGCCAGGCGGCACGTCCTGGCGCGCCGTCGCGGGATCGGGAATGCGCGGCGCTGGCGCGACCGATTGCGGTGGCGGAGGTGGATCAAAGGAGCGGACCGGCGGACGCTCGAAGGCCTGGCCATCGGCTGGGCCTGCGACGGCGCCTTCGATCGGCGCGGCAACCGGCTTGAACGTCGGCAGTGCATCGGCGGCGCTGGAAGCAATCTCGCTGGGCTTGGCAGCGTCAGGCGGTTGCTCCGACGGCCATTTCTGCGGCGGCTTGTCGCCAATCTTTTCGACATCGCGGCGAAACGGATCGACGTTGAGCGGCGCTGGCGAACGCGGGTTGCTCTTGGCTGGCGCTTGACTGGCCGGCAGATAAACGCCGCGATTGATCATCGCCGAATTGCCTGCGCCGTCGCGCGCGACGATGCGCAAGTTGATGGCGCGATGATTGGTGCGCGGAAACCAGGTCGCTTCGCCAGAGAGCCCGGTCGCCTCTTGCTTGGTCTTAGCCGGATCGAGCACAACACTTTGCCACTGGCGATCGCCCGCCGCCTGATATTCGATCTGCACGCTTTCAGCGACCAGGTCGACGTCGCTTGCTTGCCAGGTGGCGATGATCTCGCCATTGGATCCAACACGCGCGGTTAGATCGGTCTTGGGCGTGGTGGTATCGACGCGCACGCGCAGTTCCGGCGTCAGCAAGCCATCGCCTGCGCCGCGCCCTTGCGGATCAATGGTGCGCGAAGCAAACCAATACTCGCCATCTTCTGCTGCGCGAAACAGAAACTGCTTGGCGTCAGGGCGCTGGCGGCTATACAGCGACCAAGTCTTGCCTTGATCGCTGGAAACGTGCAGTTGCACTTCGCTGGCGGCGCGTGGATCGACAGAGAACGGAATCGTAAACGTTGTCTGACGCGTGGCGAGTGGCGCGGGAGCCGGCGCGGCAGTGGCCTCGGGCTTCGCCGGCGGTGGAGTCGCCGGCATGCTGGCCGAAGGTGTCGCAGGCACCCAGTTCGCAGACGGTGGCGGAGTCGTGGCCGGGAACTCTTGCGCAGACGCGAGCGTCGCACAAGCGATCACGATCCAGCCTCCGACAAACGCACGACGCATGAGCACCCCTGCTAAGCTGTGCCGCCTGGCGAAGCAGTAACGCTAGCAAGCCTCTTCCGCGGCGCTGCTTTTATCGGGTGCTGATGACGTGGGGCTCGAAGGCGAATGCCTGCGCCAGAGTGATGCAAACGAACGTTAGGGATGGGCTAATCGGTAACGCTTAACATTCGCATTCGATGCGAATGTATCATCGTCGCGGCATGCAGCACGAGGACGGCGCCCGCCGGAACATAGGTGAGATAGTCGGCTGGCCGCAGATAGGGATTCTTAATGTGGTGCAGGAACAAGGCGAGTACCAAAAGCCAGGCTGCACCATTCAATGGTTTTGACCAAGAGCGATTGATGGCCGCCAGGCAAAGGAAAGCAGCGGGCACGAGCGCTACTGCGCATAATAGAATGAACCGAATGGGATTGTTTAATCGGATCAATGTTAACCACGCCAAAATACCGACCGGCCCACGAACGTGATCGCCGCCTACGGTTGGCAGGAAGATAGTTAATGGATAGGCCGCGGCAAAGAATAACTCCGCCTTGCCAGTGAGCAACCACAACGCCGGGAGAACTGCGAGTCCCAGGGCGCAAGCAAAGACGTTCACACTTGCAGAAGACGCAAGGCAGAACGCCAGCGCGACCGCAAATAGGCCGATGGCCAACGGCAGATTGCGGAGGCTGTGGTTCATCGTGTTAGGTCATTCAGTGCCACTGTTTTAACGTCGGTACCGCCTGGCGCGCGGGATTAAATGTGGCCGACATTCGACAGTAGATTATCGCACAGAAATGCCCGTGGCGGCTCGACGTCGGTTCGATCCCGAAGAGGCTTCCAGTGCCGCCCGGCAGGCGGCACCTACTTAACGCCACTTTGGCATCCAGTTCCACATGCGATCCCGGAGGCCAGTCTTGGCATCGTCGCTGGCAGGCGAGGTGGCGCTGGGCTTGTCGGTATCGGCCACGCGGGGCAGCGGCGGGGCGGGGACGTGTTCGTCAATGAAGCGCGCCCAATAGCCTTCCAACATCCGTTGGCAATCGCCGTAGTGCCCCTTGTCGAGTTGCAGATCGGCCAGCGCGATCATCTTGAGCAGCTCGTCTTGCTCGTGCTCATGGAAGTACAGGTCAAACACCTGGACGTCATCGATCCAGATATCGCCTTCACCCATTAGGTCGAAGCCGACGCGCAGGTCGGTAATGTCGCTGGTCGGCAGGTCGTCCACCTGGAACAAGTACGGCGCCCACTGATTCTTCAGCGGTGGCGAAGCCGCGCCTGCGCCGACTGACGCGAAGCGATAATAGGTTTTGTCGCGGTGTCGCGCTTCGATCGCCAATCGCAGCGGCGGCTGAGCGTCGGGATCTTTCACTTTGAGCCAGACCCACACGCTGAGCCGTCCCGTCGTGGGAATGGCAAACGGCTCGCTGCGGACCCAAGCCACCGGGCCGTTGCTTTGCACGTGCAACGCTTGCTTGCCGCGGGCATCGACGCGATCGAGGCCGACTCGGATGCCGCTATTGGTGGCGTGGATCCAGCCTGGTGTTTCGCTGCCCGTAGCGGCGCTTTCGAAATCGGCGTTCGTCAAACGATCGAGCGGGCGTGAAGAACGCAGCGCGATCGCCTTGGCGCGCAGCAGGTTAATGCGGCGGCGCAGTTCATCGGGAACATCTTCTGGCAAGGTCGTTTGCCATGCGACGACTCTCGCACGCGTCGTCGGCGATTGCAGCGCAAACAAGTCGTGCGGAGCGAGCTGAATCGTAAAGCTCTGAATCTCGACCTGACGCACCGGCGCAGGCAAGGGCCGTCCGCCGAGCGCCGTCCAGGCCGAGCCGTTGGCATCGGTGACGTCAAGCTTCACGCTCAGCGGCCACGGCGACGGATTGGCCAGATAAACATAGGTGCGACCATCGTGCGTCGCCTGACGGACCACGACAGGCTGCGAGTGCGGCGCGTCCGAGTTGATGCTTTCAAAACGCACGGCGGGCAACTGGCGATAAACCGCCAGCACTTCACGCAGCGCGTCTTCTTGACCGAGCGGCAACATCCAGCCGCCAATGGCGGTCGTTTGCGCGTCGAAGGCCGCCACCGAACGCACAAAACCGCGCCGCGCTTGAGCGCCACTGGGAGCGAGTTGCGAAGCCATGAACAAATGCGTCTTGTCCGCGCCGAACGGGCTCTTGGCGTCGAATTCTGCCAAACGCAACGTGGCGGGTTCGTGAAACAAATGAACGCCGCTGGTCGGCACCAGGCTCAGTGCTTCGTCGAACTCGGTCGAACGATTCAGCTCCAGATGGCTCGCCTTGGCGGCCAGTTCCTTCGGGGCAAATTCACGCTGCGGACGCAGGAAGACAATGTTGGCTTCGCTACGCAGCAGTTGCGGATCGATGCCGATGCTCAGCAGGATTTGACGCTGCTTCGCCTGGGCCGGCAGTGTGGGACGCATCTGCCGTTCGAGTACATCGCTATGCAGCATCTCGCCACCCGCCAAATACAGCCGGGCGTTGCCGCGATGCCGCTGCAAATCACGCTGCATTGAGGTGTACAACGACGCCATCTGTTTTGCACGCCAGTCGAGCCACGCTTCGCGATCGGGCCCCTGTAACTGCCGGGCACGCTGAGCAAAACGCGTCGGACCGCTGCCAGGCATGGTCTTGTGCGTCTCTCGTGCGAAACGCTCGATCGTGCGATCGTCGTAGCCCCATTCCTCGCCAGGCAGTTGTGCGAAAGTATCGGGGCTCAGTTGCAGACTCACGCCAGCGAACGACGTATGCTGCGCATAACGTTCGGCCAGTTCGTCCACGACGCGCCGCATCGCCAAACGCACGCGCTCGTCAAGCGGATTGTAGTAAGGCGCCAGTCCCCGCCGCGCGCCGCGCGTGGCGACGTACGAATTGCCATCGGGGCCGAGTAGATGCAGACCCATCGCTTCGGCGCCGGTGGCTTGTTGTTCGAGTTCGATCAGCGGCGTGGCGAACTGCACCGCAGGGACCAACTGCAAGCCTTCGCGGTCGAACAAGCGAAAGAGCATCTCGAGAATGTCTTTGCGCAGCGGATCTTGGCCGCTGGCAAAGAACGTTCCCATGTCGTACTTAGGAGTCGGCTCCAGCAGTTCACTGGGGTACAGCGCGCTCCCTTCACAAGCCACCGACAGGATCGCGCCGTTGTAGCCAGCGTATTTCAACTCTTCGATCAGGCGTCGCGCGCCCAGGAAATACAT
This sequence comes from Planctomycetota bacterium, assembly GCA_023417165.1. GTDB lineage: Bacteria > Planctomycetota > Planctomycetia > Pirellulales > Pirellulaceae > JAEZGD01. The sequence continues at coordinate 14,804 of JAEZGD010000639.1, read as the reverse complement.
GTTCCAATCGTCGAGTGTACGATTGCTCGCCTGGTCGAGTGCTTCGCCAGCGCCAAAGTTTTCGGCAAACAGCGGGCGATCATAATACGCCGCCACCAGGCGCTCGCCTTCGGGCTCGCGCGGCAAGCTCGAAGGTAACTGACTGGGGCCGGCCAACACCTGCAGCTTGCCGTAAATCGCGGTGTTCTTCGGATGGCGATTGGTGAGCAGCACCAGCGGCGTCTTCGTGCGCGGCCAAAAGACCAGGCGGTGCTTCATCAGCCCGCTGCCTGCCTCGACCGTCGATGTCAGGACGCCGGAATCAACGCCCAGCGGCGCAATCTGCCCGGCGGCATTCGGTTCGACGATGCTAATGCCGAGGGCTTGAAGCTCGTCACCGGGATACTCGACTTCCAGCACGTGCGGCTGGCCGAGATTCTTCAGCGGCAGCGGATACGCTTGCCAACCGCCGGGGGCCAACTGCACCAACGGTGCGCCGTTGTGCTGCACGACGCCTGACTGACCATTGCCGAGCGGCTCTTTGTTGGCAAAGCCGGGAATGGTGGTGAGCTTGGTGAACCGCGACAGGCGATCGAGCCAGCCTGGATGCGCGGGATCGATTTCGAGCACCGTTTGCAGCGGCGTTTCATCGACCGCAGGCGGTGTCATGCTGATCGCCACCAGTTGCATGTCGCGCGCGGCGAGTGGCTTGGTCCGCACGATCGTCACGCCCAGGCGCGGCGGCTGAATGATTTCGATTGCGACGCGATACACGCCTTCGGCCCCAGGCAAGGTGCACTCATAGGGGCCCAAGGTTGGCGGCACGCCACTGCGATCGACGCGAAAGTCGGTATCGGTGCTCCAAACCTGCTCGTCGTTGCTGTTGAGCAAGCGGACGCGGCAGCGCAGTGCGGTATCGGTCGGCAGTCCAGCTTCGTGCGGCTGAACACTGAATCGCAGCGTTTCGCCAGTATCGAACACGAGCGAATCACGCTCGAGAACTAGTCGCAAGCGATCGCCTGGCGTGCGGCGCACGAGTAAGCGGTTCTGCTGCTCGTCGAGCGGCGAATTATGCACGCCGCTAATCAGTTCCGTCAGCGGAATCGTGACGTTGATCGGATTGTTGCCTGCGCTCAGCTCCAGATTCAGACTGCTATTACGTGGGCCGCGGACGACCACGTCGAAGCCGTCGTACGCGTGCGGCGAACGCTGCGCAAATTCCAAGCGACCATTCGCCACGCGCGAGCCCGCGGGCGTGTCGGGTTCCAGGCCCAGCACCCGCACCAGTTCCACTTCGCCGTTGGGAACGTGAATTTGCCCTCGCCATGATTGCGGCGAGCCACCGCCCAGCGCGATGCGCAGTTCCAGTTCGATGCGATCATCGGGTGGCGCATTTTGAGCTGCGACGGAAGAGAGTCCCAGCGTTGTCGCAATGATTAGCACGCACACGATGAGCGCGCACCACCGGCGCGTCGCTGCGCAGCGACGAGACATTGCGTCGAACTCGCACCAACCAGGTCGGGGCGAGATATAGGGACATCCATGTCCAGGCATGAGAAGCCAAACGCTCCCAGCGCCAAAAATCAGCCTGTATTTCCCAGTTCTCTGGGGGAGGGCAGTATAGCGGCGCTGCCAGCTTTTGTTCCAGGCCGAAATCGCCGACTGCTAGCAGCGTTGTAGGGTGGTGCCTGGTTCGCGGCCTGTCTCCTCGTTAGAGAGAAGACGCGGCGCGCCAACGAGGCACCACCCTACTTGAGTATCCAGCGTGCTGTAAGTGCGAGACTATTGGCCCGCTTGGTGCTGCCGTTCTTCGGCATCGACGGTGGTTTGCGCCTCTTGCAACTGCTTTTCCTGATCGGGCGTGACCGCCGAAGGGATCGAAGATTCCGATCCGCCGCCGCAACCCACCGTGAGGCTGAGCGCCAGCAACGCTAGCGCGGGAACGATCATCTTACGCATGACTATCTTCTCCAAATCGAAAGAGCTTTAGAAATCGCCGGGTAACGTCTGGCCATCGGCGATCGTGCAGAATCGCAGCCAATGGGTTGCATCAATCGTGTACGGGATAAAGTGCACCGAACCATCGGCACGCACGCCTTGCACGCCCGAAGGATGCGAACTGCCGAACCGCGTTGACCAGTGTGAACCTTGCGACTTGTCGGGGTGCTTCATGTCCGGTTCCGGCAGCTTGTCGCCAAAACGCACGATGTCTTCGTCCCAACCGGGGTTATTCCAAGCTTCGTTGTCGCCGCCGGCGCTGCCCCAGGTAGTCGGATGGACTTGCTTTTCAGCAACGAGCAAGGTGTTGGACAGGCCATCGACAATATCGCCCAGGCGACGGCGATTGTCCGGCCGCATATCAGCCGGTAGACCCGCCTTGGGCAAGGCGTACTGCCGCACCATGGTGCCGTCGTTGGTGGTTGCCAATTTGTTGGCCAGCTTTTCGCTACCGCCATTGCCGGCGTAGTCGTTCTTGGCCGAGCTGCCATACACGCCAGGCGCGCGGCGCGTGGGACAGAAATAGTTATTGATATAGGTCATGGCTACGACGCTATTGTTGGTCGTGTCGAACACGGCGCTCTGCTCCATGTACGGAGTCAGATAGAACGCCCAACTCCAACCCAAACGATTGTCGGCGTTGCAGCAGTCCTTGGTCGGGCCATCCGAACCCGCGCCAGGCAAGTAGCCGAGCGTATCGTGATGGTTGTGGGCGGCGAGTCCGATCTGCTTCAGATTGTTCTGACATTGCATACGTCGGGCTGCTTCTCGCGCCGCTTGAACCGCAGGCAACAGCAAGGCAACCAGCACGCCAATGATGGCAATCACCACTAGCAGTTCCACCAGCGTAAAACCGCGAGGTCTTCTTTCCATTCTCATCTAGATTCTCTTCTCCGTTTACCGTTAGAAATCTGTCACGAGGCGGCATTCAATGAGCCGCAGTCCGCCAGCGCTGGTCAGGCCAGCGCGGCAATTACGATCGCCTGCGATCCGAAGCTTAGAAATCGCCGGGCAAAGGATGGCCGTCGGCGATCGTGCAGAATCGCAGCCAGTGCGTCGCATCGACGGTGTAAGGAATAAAGTGCACCGAGCCATCGGCCCGCACGCCCTGCACGCCGGAAGGATGCGAGCTGCCGAACTTGCGCGACCAGTGCGTCGCTTGCGTGGCGTCAGGATGCTTCATATCCGGCTGAGGCAGTTCGCCGCCAAAACGCACGACGCATTCGTCCCAGCCTGCGTTGTTCCAAACTTCGTTATCGCCCCCCGCCTTGCCCCAAGTCGTAGGATGCACTTGCTTCTCAGCGGCCAGCAGCGTGTTGGACGTACCGTCGACAATGTCAGCCAGGCGGCGACGCACATCAGGCTTCAGGTCGGCCGGCTGTCCCGACTTGGGAGCCGAATACTGTCGCACCATCACGCCATCGAGGCCGCGATTGCCGATCGTGCTGCCGCCGTTGCCAGCGTAGTCGCTACGCCCCGAGCCGTTGTACAAGCCGGGAGCACGGCGCGAGGGACAGAAGTAATTGCTCACATACGAAGTCGCCACCACGCTATCGCTGGTTTGTTCGAAGATGGCGTTCTGCTCCATGTAAGGAGTGAGATAATACGACCAACTCCAACCCAAGCGATTGTCGGCATTGCAGCAGTCCTTGGTGGGACCATCCGAACCGCCGCCTGGTAAGTAGCCGAGCGTGTCGTTGTGATTGTGGGCCGCCAGGCCGATCTGCTTCAAGTTGTTCTGACATTGCATGCGCCGCGCCGCTTCGCGTGCCGCTTGTACCGCAGGCAACAGCAAAGCAACCAGCACGCCGATGATGGCAATCACCACCAGCAGTTCCACCAGCGTAAAGCCTTCGGGTTTACGATGAGTTCGCATCAAAAACGTAGCCTCCCTAGCGCAAAAGGAATCGCATTCCGGCCGCGTGCATAGGCACGCTCGGTAAGTTGCCGGTGAGGCCATCGATGGCATGAATCGTCAACCGCAGTCGACGATGTTGATCAACGCAGTCGTTCTACCGAGTGCGGGGCGAAGCTCTCAAGGGGCGCAGAGGCGTTCTGACGCGAATTCACCGAAGCTTTATTTGCCGCGCCGTGCTTTGTGAAGAACGCAAGAACTTGAGATTTAGAAATGTGTATTAGGCAACTTATGAAGGCGAATGCGTGTCGCCGAACGAGGGACTACGGACGGCCGCTACACAAGAACTTCATAAATACTGCGCTTAGCGAAACGTATCGAGCAGAGTTTCGCTCAACGGCGCGAGCGTCGCTTCGCGATCTTCGCGCAGTGCGGCCGCAGTGTCGTTGGCCACGGTGGCCAGTTCGCTCACAATCGACTGGCAGCGCCCAGCGACATCGTTGACTTCGTAGCGATCGTCGGGCTTGGCGTACAACTCGGCAGAGACTTCCTCCGTCGTTTCCGCCGTATCCAGCAGGCGCACGTGCCATGCTGTAGTGCGTAGCGCGCGCTGAGTAGGAGCGACCATCAACAGGCGATCTCGCTGCGGTGGCAACCAAGTGTCAGCGCCTTGCAGTAGCGCGTGAAGATCGCGCGGTTCGAGCAAACCAGGCTCTCGCACGCCGGCGTGTTGCTGATCGGGAAATCGCACCAAGAGCGGCACATGCAGCAGGTCTTCCAATAACGCGTCAGCGACGGGGCCCACATAGCGATGCTGACCCAGCAAGTAGCCACGCGGCGAAGTTAGCACGACTAGCGTTCGTTCGGCCAAACCTTGCTCGGCCAGCGTTTCGAGGAGCGGTTCGAGACACTCGTCGATCGCCAGTACCTGCGCGGCATAGGCTTGCGTGATTGGCACCAATTCATCGGGATCGTAATCCGCAGGCAGACGCAGCGCAGGCGGATCGAGCAACGTCGCGGCGGGTGGATCTTCTTCGTCTCGCAGATGATCTCGTAGCGCCGGCGGAGCATCCCAAGCAGCGCTGGGTCCGCGCGCATGCAGCCACATTGCGAATCGGGGTGGCAGCGTTGGCAGACGCTCGATTGCAGCGCCGATCACATGCGCGAATTGCGTCTGGTCGGCGCTTTCGTTCGTGCTGGAAGCGGCTGGCGCGCGGACTTCAATGCGTTCGCCGAAGGCAGCAGCTTCCGGCAAGGCGGCGATTTCCGGTTCGTCGGTGATGAGTACGGTGGCTCTGCCTGCGCTGTGCCAAACCTCAGGCAGAGCAGGGCGGTCCGACGTTGCCGACAGCGGATGCAGGCCGCGCCAATAGCTGCGATAGGCGTCGGCCAGTGCGGGGCTGATGGCCAACGCAAACTCGGCCAGCCATGCTTCACTCGCTAGGCGATTAACGGCGGCAGTGGGCACCCACGTGTTGCCATAGGGGCCGAGAAAGCCAGCGTTCAAACGGTCGACGACAATGACCAGCAAATTCCAATCGTTCATGCACGCAGCTTAGCCGATGGGCGCTGCGGCTTGAAGATGGTTTAACGCGTCGCCAGATCGCGCTGACGCCATTCCCGCCATACCAATTGCGGAAAGACCCACGCGTCGCGGGCGTACCGCTTGAAGAGCCGCCGCGGTTCGCTCGCCACGCGATGCAGCCACTCCAGCCGCAGTCGCCGCATCCACACCGGCGCTCGACGCTTTTCGCCTGCCAGAAAATCGATCGTCGCGCCGACGCACAGCGCGCACTTGGCTCGCAGTTGCGCCTGATGTTTAGCGATCCACAGCTCTTGCTTCGGTGCGCCAAAGCCCAGGATCAGCAAGTCGGGCTGCGCGGCATTCACCTGGGCGATAATGCGCGCGTTCTCAGCGTCGTCGTGTTCGAAGCCGAGCGGCGGACTGTAGCACCCCACCACTTCGACGGCCGGCCAGCGGTCTTTAATTCGCTCGGCGGCGCGTTCCGCCACGCCCGGACCAGCACCAAGTAGAAAGACCTTCACGCTTTGATGTTCAGTGGCGGCAGTAAAGAGCGCGGGCACCAAATCCGATCCGGGAACGAGCGCTGGCAGCGGACGGCCGACCAGCTTCGAAGCCAGCACCACGGGAAAGCCATCGGCCAAGACGAGCCCCGCACCGGCATAAGCCGCGCGCAGCTCCGCATGCTGTTGCAGGATCACCGTGTGATCGACATTCGGAGTCACCACGTAACGACAGCCGGCATCGTCGCGCAGCCACTCATAAATGCGCGCCACCGCTTGCGGCATTTGCACGCAGTCAATTTCGATACCAAACAGGGGAATGCGCTGGCTTGTCATAGTGCATTAACGATTGGCTGGCAGCGGCGAGCGCTGATACCACGGAGTCGTCGCATACGCGACAGGATGCGACTGCGGTCGATGGACCAACATCTGACGAAGACCCACGCCCACGCCGACCACAAAGTACAACAGAGATTGATCGAGCGTGGTGAACGTGATTTCGTGAAACAGCATTTGCCACACCGCAATGCCCAGCATGCCGAGCAGCAGCAGACCATGACGCTGCATCCAGGCTGGCGAATGGTGATCACGCACCAGTTGCCAACCGGCGCGCGCCCAGCCCCACAGCATGGCTAAGAATATTCCGAGACCGATAAGCCCTGTTTCGGTCAAGATGCTGAGGAACGTGTTGTGATGCACGTATTGGCGAATCGTTTCGAGCTGCAGGTGGGTATCGTGGTCGGTCAGGTAAGGCAATTTCGCCTTGGCGAACTGGCCGAAGCCAACACCCCACAGCGGCTTGTCTTGAAACATCTTCCACGAGACATACGTGAAGACCTTACGCATGTCGGCCGATTGCCGCGTGTCTTGCACCGTTCCTTCTCGCTGCAGGCCTAAAAAGGCATCGGTTTTCGCCGCCAGCACTAGCACTACCGCGGCCACCGCACTTGCCAGTATCGCCACGCGCATGCGGCCTTGCAGTTTGAAAGCCAGCACGATTAGCACGCCGGTCCCCGCGCCCATCCATACGCTGCGCGTCTTGGTAAAGATAATCGCCAGCAAGAATAACGGGATCAACGTCGCGAGCGCCAGCTTGCCGCCGCGCGATTGCTTCGTCATCCACAAGCCGCACGCGAGCAAGCACGTGTCGAGATAAATGCCATAACTGACCGAGTGCACCATCGGTCCGCGAGCGCGACCAAAGTGCAGTCCCAGCTCTGGATTGGCGATGTAACGCGGATAGACCAGGCCATATTGGCCGAGCCCCTCCAGGATGCCGATCACGGCCAGGTAAACGCCAAATAGTGTCAGCGCGATCAGCACACGCGTGACTTCGCGCTCGTCGAGTGTGGCTTGCCGGGCGATCCAATAAATCACCAGCGGAATGCAGTAGCCATTGAGCAAGTGCTGCACGATCGGCACGTCCGCAGGCCCTGCATCGTGATAGTCGTGCGTGAAGGTGCTGATGGCCAAGACGCCGACCAGGCCGATCATCGCAACATCGACGCCAGCCAGGGGCTTGGGATCGGTCTGGCCCAGCTTGCGTTGTAGCACCGCAGCGCCGACCAGCCCGACCAGAAATACGCGATCGAGCGACAGCGTAATGCCAGCGACGTCGAAGCTCAGCAGGTACGGACCAAAGCAGGCCGCGGCGATCAAGTACAGCACGCAGCCCAACAGCAGCGAGCCGCGCGCCGCGATGATCAGCCCCCATACCAATCCCGCAATGGCAGCAATCGTCACGATGGCGGTCATAGGGATCGAGAGCGGCAAAACCGCACAAAAGCGCCAAGAGCGAGTCCACAAAGTCATTCCAAAGATAGGTCAACGTGGCCGCTGCGCCCGGCAAAACGTTCGGCAATCCGCACGCACTATCCGGCGCAATCGTTACCACCGTATCAGGAGGCGTGCCGCCGCCAGGGCGAGGTGAATTCGCATTCGTTTGTGGTTGCCACCTCCAGGCGAGTGACCAAGAGTTCTGTAAGCGACCGAGTTTACGGCGGTCGCGAACGCTCGTTTCGTCTCGATAGCGATCGCACTATGCGCATAACGTGTCTGCAAGAGGTAGCGAAACTCACGCCGCTCTACGAAGCCTGGCAAGGCCTGGCGGCGGGTGTGCCGTTTCGCACGCCGGCGTGGCTGCTGTCGTGGTGGGAACACTATTCCGCCGGGCGGCAGTTGTGCGTATTAGCGGTCCATGACGACAACAACACGCTGCGCGGGATCGCGCCGTGGTTTGTCGCCAGCAGTGCCACGCAGGGACGCACGCTCGCATTTCTCGGCTCGGGCGAAGTCTGTTCCGACTATCTCGGCATTCTGGCTAGCCCGCCCGATCGCGACGCCGTGGTGGAAGCCATCGGCGCTTGGCTGCTGGAGTACCAAGGCCAGCAGTGGGACTTGCTGCATCTCACCGGCGTGGCTGCCAACGAACCAACTATTAAGCGGTTGATCTCACTGCTGTCCGCTCATGGGCTGACGGTGCACGAACGTCCCGGACTGAACACCTGGCGAATCGCGTTCGACTCCGACTGGGAAACGTATGTCGAGTCGCTTTCGAAGTCGCATCGCAAGCAAGTGCGCCGCGTCGATCGTCGCCTGGTCGAAAGCGGTGAAGCGCAGTTGCGCGTCGCACGCACGCCTGCGGAACTCGCTGCGGGTCTCGAGATCCTGATCGATCTACATCAGCGTCGTCGGCAAAGCCTAGGCGAGCCAGGCTGCTTCGCCGATCCACGTTTTACCGGCTTCGTGCGTGCGGCATCCGCCCGTTTGCTGGCCGAAGACATGCTGCGTTTGTGCTGGATTGAACTGGCGGGGCGGCCGATCTCGGTCGAACTGCAACTGGCGGGCGGCGGCGTGACGTATGCCTATCAGGCGGGGCTCGATCCCGAGGCGCTCGACGAAGAGCCCGGACGCATCGCCAATATCGCCACGCTCAAGCACGCCTTGCAGGAAGGTCAGCAGGCCTTCGATTTTCTGCGTGGCGACGAACCGTACAAAGCCCACTGGCGCGCTCAGCCACAGGCGAGCATCGACGTACGTATCGTCGCGCCGAAGACGACGGCGCAGATCCGCCATGGTCTGTGGCTGGCCAAAGACACCATCAAGCAGTGGATCAAGACCGGCTGGCAACGCAATGCTGCTTGCGAAGTCAAAGCCGCTGAGTAATCGCACCGCTTTCCTCAAGAGACTGTCATGCTTCGCAACGCCTTGTTAAGCACGTATTACCACGCCACCTTTCCGCTGCGCCAACTGCTGGCCGCGCAACTGGCAGAGCGCGGGCAATCGCCGGTGTCGGTGCTGTTCTATCATCGCGTGGCCGACGACGAGCCCAACGACTGGACGATGCCGACCGCGATGTTCACCCAGCAGATGCAGTGGCTGAAGCAAAACTTCGACCTCGTGTCGCTCGCCGATGCGCAAGAGCGCGTGCGTCAGGGAATCAATCGTCGCCCGACCGTGGCGATCACGTTTGACGATGGCTATGGCGACAATTGCAGCCATGCGATTCCCTGGCTGATCAAGGAACGCATCCCTTGCACCTATTTTGTCTCCACGAAGTACGTGCTCGAAAATCAGCCGTTTCCGCACGATCTGGCGCGCGGCGTGCCGTTGCGACCGAACTCCGTTGAAGAGTTGCAGGCGATGGCCAAGGCCGGCATCGAGATCGGCGCGCATACGCGCACGCATGCCGACTTGGGCCAACTGCACGATCCACGTGAACTGCGGCGCGAAGTGGTCGATGCGGCGCACGAGTTAGAAGACGCCACCGGCGCGCCGATTCGTTATTTCGCATTTCCTTTCGGTTTGCATGCCAATCTGAATGCCGAGGCTTTCCGTCTGGCGCGTCGCGCCGGCTATCGTGGCGTTTGCTCGGCCTATGGCGGCTATAACTGGCCAGGCGATGACGCCTTTCACATGCAACGCATTCATGCCGATCCCGACATGCTGCGGCTGAAGAATTGGCTGACCTTCGACTTGCGTAAGCAGCGCAAGGTGGAACGCTTCGTCTACGAGACAGCGAATGGCAGTCAGGAACGACGCCCTGTAACGACGACCGCCTCGTTCTCGAAAGGTTGATCGCCGCGTGACACGGCTTGTTTGAGTTCCGTCACGCTGCTGGCAATTGTATGTCTACCGCCACTGTTACCACCAGTTCGACTGCCGCCCGGGGCGATTCCCTCGCCACCGGCGTGATGTTCATGCTGGCGCTGAACGTGGTCCAGCGCGCGGTCGGCTTTGTGCGTGGGCTGTTGTTCTGCCGCTTCTTAAGCGATGCGGCGCTCGGCCAGTTTTCGCTGGCCTATAGCTTTCTGATGCTCGCTGCGCCGCTGGTCGTGCTGGGCTTGCCAGGCTCGCTGGGGCGCTATGTCGAGTTCTATCGCCAGCGCGGGCAACTAGCGGTCTATCTTCGCAAGATGACCATCGCCACGCTGCTACTGACAGGCGTCGGCACCTTGCTAATGACGTGCTTCGCGCGGCCACTGGCTTACCTGGTCTTTGACGATGCTGGGCAAACGCGGCTGATGGGCTACGCGCTGGCGACGCTCTGCCTGGTGACGGTCTTTAACTACCTGAATGAACTGCTGACGTCGCTGCGACAAGTGCGCGCGGTTTCGTTCATGCAGTTCGTCAACAGCCTGACGTTTACGATCGCAGGCGTCGGTCTGGTGTTCGTGTGGGAATCGTCCGCCGAGGCGATTGTGGTGGCGTTTGCCATTAGCTGCGTGGCCGCCATTGTGTCGGTGTTGCCGTGGCTGTCGCAATTGAAAGCGGAATTCGCTCACGATACCCAGTCGCTGCGCGGGACCGACGCGTGGAGCAAACTGCTGCCATTTGCGATGTGGGTGTGGCTGACGAACCTGGTGGCGAATCTGGCCGATTTCGTCGATCGCTTCATGATCCTGCACGTCAGCGGGCTTGATACGCACGCCGGGCAAGCGTTGGTGGGACAGTATCACAGCAGTCGCGTGGTGCCGCTGTTGTTTGCCACGCTGGCTGCGACGCTGGCCGCAATCGTTTTGCCGCATTGGAGCCATGCTTGGGAGACCGGGCAAAAGTCGAAGGTGTCGGCGCACGTGAATCTGGCGGTGAAACTGCTCGCGATTCTGTTCACAGTGGGCAGCTTGCTCGTGCTGTGGTGCGCTCCGCTGTTGTTTGGCGTGGTGCTCGGCGGCAAGTACGACGATGGCCTGGCGGCGCTCCCTTGGGCGCTGGTCGGCTGCGTGTGGTTTAGCCTGCTGTTGATATCGCAGAACTATCTGCTTTGTGCCGAAAAAGCCCGGCTAGTGATGGTCGCTTGCCTACTGGGCCTGATTCTGAATGTGGCCTTCAACCTGGTGGCGCTCCCATGGGGGCTGACGGCGATCCTGGCCGCGCGAGCGTGTGCATCGCTGGCCGCGGCGATTGCGGTGCTGCTGTGTGGTAAGCGATTCGGTCTGCATTGCAGTCGCGGATTGATCATCGCCTTGGCGCTGCCGCTGATCATTTTGGCTGGACCGATCTTTGGTCCGCTGTTGGTCGTGGCGATTGTCGTCATCGATTGGCGGCTGCGTTGGCTATTTGATGAAGACGAAGAACGGCAACTCAAAGAGTTGGCAACCCGTCTGGCGACGCAGGTGAAAGACAAATTGCTGCCGGCCTGAGCCGGGCGGCGACGAACGAATCCATTTCAAATTTTAGTGACGACGGCCTGAAGGGCTGTCGGTTTCGACGAGGATGAGCCGCATGTGGTTCTCGCAACGCAAATTGATGCCGCTGGCCGATCGTGGTCCGCTGAAAACGTTGTTCTTGATTACCAGCATGCCGGTCGGAGGCGCCGAGACGCTGCTGCTGAATCTCATTCGCCGACTCGATCGCTCGCGCGTGCAGCCTGAGTTGTGCTGCCTAAAGAGCCTGGGACCTCTCGGCGAAGAACTTTCGCGCGAGATTCCGACGCACGATCATTTGATCGGTTCGAAATACGATGTTGGTGTGTGGCGGCGCTTGTCGCGTTTGATGGCCAATCGCCGGATCGATGCGGTCGTCACCGTCGGCGCTGGCGACAAGATGTTCTGGGGACGGCTTGGCGCGTGGTCGGCGCAGGTGCCGGTGGTGCTGTCGGCCTTGCATTCGACCGGCTGGCCCGATGGTGTGGGACGGTTGAACCGGATGCTGACTTCGATCACCGATGGTTTCATTGGCGTCGCGCGGCCGCATGGCGAGCATTTGATTCAGAACGAGCACTTTCCTGCGCAGAAGGTCTTTGTGATTCCCAACGGCATCGATGTCGAGCGCTTTCGGCCGAGGCCCGAGCAGCGCGCGATCTTGCGTGACGCGCTCGGCGTGCCGGCCTCGACGCCGCTGGTCGGCATCGTGGCGGCGCTGCGTCCAGAAAAGAATCACGAGTTGTACTTGCGCGCCGCTGCGCAAGTGCGTGCGGAGCGGCCCGAGACGCATTTCGTGATCGTGGGTGATGGCCCCGAGCGGCCGGGGATCGAACAGTGGATCAGCGAACTGAAGCTAAACGACTGCGTGCATCTGCTCGGCACGCGCAGCGATACGCCGCAGATCTTGGCAGGGCTGGATGCGTTTGCGCTGACTTCGCACAACGAGGCGAATCCGGTTTCGATCCTGGAAGCGCTGGCGTGCGAGGTGCCGGTCGTGGCGACGCGGGTCGGTTCGATTTCGGACACTGTGAAGCCTGGCGAGACGGGCTTTCTGGCCACGCCGGGCGATGCTAACGAGATCGCCGGGCATTTGTTGCGGCTGCTGACGGATCGGGCGCTGGCGGCGCGGTTGGGGGCTGAAGGGCGACAGCGCGTCGTCGCCCAGGCGTCGCTCGATTCGATGGTTCGCGGCTATATGGAGCTGATCGAGTTGACCTATGAACGCAAGGCGGGCCACACGGTGCTGCCGCGGCGACTGGAACGCCTTCCGCAAGAGCACGACGATGTGCTCAAGACGTCCCTGTAAACGCCGGTGAGTGGCGTTAGTAGCAAGAAAACGCGGCCGGTCCCTGTGACCGGCTGCCAAGTCGCCGACCACTATCTTTCAGCGACTATTCAATTTATGATCATGGATTCTGCGCCGCAGGACCGCGCGACCGGCCGCCATGAAGCTGACCATCTCTGTCCTCGCCACCGCTGCCAAGCTGATGAGCGGTGCGACCGTGCGCTGGCTGGAAGGAGCCACGCCTGACACGAATCAGCGGATTTATTTCGCCAACCACACCAGTCACCTCGACGCGCTGGTGCTGTGGGCTTCGCTGCCGCGCGAACTGCGCGATCTGACCCGGCCTGTGGCCGCCAAAGACTATTGGGACAAGGGCCCGCTGCGACGTCATATCGCCAAGACCTTTAACGCGGTGTTGATCGATCGCACCGAAATCAAGGTCCATCAAAGCCCCATCGACCTGATGTTGCAGCGGATGGGGGATCGTTATTCGTTGATCATCTTCCCCGAGGGGAGCCGTAACACCGAAGAAGAGATGGGAGAGTTCAAAAGCGGCTTATATTATCTCGCGAAAAAGCGACCCGACCTGGAATTGATGCCGGTCTATATCGATAATCTCAACCGCGTGTTGCCCCGCGGCGAATTTCTGCCGGTTCCCTTGCTAAGCTGTATCACCATCGGCCGACCGATCTATCTAGAGCAAGGCGAGAACAGCAAAGCCTTTCTCCGCCGTGCGCGCGATGTCGTTCGCGGTTTGAAGGAAGCCGACTAAACGCCCACTCCTGTAACCTATCCTCTGTAACCTGTCCCCTATAACCTAATTCCCTTCACCCTGTCCCCTCATCCATGACCGCTTGGCCCGCCATGACCGATGCCTTACCGCTGGCGTTTTTCGCGCCGCCGACGGCGCAGCTCAGTGTGGCGACCTATTGGCTATTGGGCATGGTGCTGACCCTGCTGGCGATCGCCTGGGTGGTGGGACGAGCCTTGCGACAACAGCCCGAAAGCACGATCAGCCCGGCCGTCGTCAAGCAATTCAATCGCCGCGTGCAAGCCTGGCTGATCATGTCGGCCATCCTGGGCGCAGGCATGCTGTTGGGGCCGACGATTACCACACTGCTGTTCTTTGTGGCGTCGTTCTGGGCGCTGCGCGAGTTCATCACTATGACGCCAACGCGCCGTGGCGATCACCGCGCGCTGTTCTGGAGCTTCTTCCTATTCACGCCGCTGCAATACCTGCTGGTGGGCCTCAGCGGGCCGCACAATCCGCAGGTCAACCAGTGGAGCTGGACATTAAGCTGGCTGCCGAATTGGATTCATGTTCCCGAACTGTACGGGCTGTTCACGGTGATGATTCCCGTGTACGCGTCGCTGATGATTCCCGCGCGGATCGCTTTCAGCGGCGATCCCAAACGGTTCCTCGAACGCTCGGCCAAGATCCAGGCGGGGCTACTGATCTGTGTCTATGCACTCAGCCATGCTCCCGCCCTATTGTATTTGGATGTCTTGACTCAGACTGGCGATGAGATGACGCGGTGGAATGGCAGCTTGCCAGGCTTGCTCTTCTATTTTGTGCTGATCACGCAGCTAGGCGACACGTTCCAGTTCTTGAGCAGCAAGTTGCTCGGCCGACACGTGATCGCGCCACAGATCCACGCCGGGCGGACCTGGGAAGGGCTGATCGGCGGCACGCTCTGCACGGCCGCCGCGGGCGCTTTGCTGTACTGGGTCACGCCGTTTCAGATTTGGGAATCGGCGTTCATGGCTGCGGCCATCGCGCTCATGGGCTTCGCAGGCGGAATGACAATGTCGGCGATCAAGCGTGATCGCGGCGTGCGCGATTATGGCACGCTCGTCACCGGGCATGCCGGTGTGCTCGACCGCATCGACTCGCTGTGCTTCGCCGCCCCGGTATTCTTTCACCTCACCAGGTACTTCTTTAGCGCTTGAGGGGCAAAGGGCTAATATGAAGCACCAAATTCCAAGCACCAAATCCCAAATTCCAAACAAAGACGAA
>JAEZGD010000519.1 GCA_023417165.1 Planctomycetota bacterium | reverse complement strand
CGCCAGGCGATTGTCGCTGTTGGTCAGGCGTTGTTGCAGCCCTTCGCCACCCACCAGCGCAAGCGCCTGGGCCAGCGTCGTTTCGTTAGAGCGTTCGCAATCGCAAGCGAGCAGCCGGTCGGGCTTGCCGAAGGTGCGCAAGAAGCGATCGGCCTCGGTGAGCTTCGCCTTACGAGCGGGCGAGTTCGTTCCCGCCATCTGCCCGGCGCGTAAGCCATCCGCCTCGCCGGCAAACTTCGCCGGCACGCCTAGCACCTGACACTGTGCGTCGAGTAGCTTCTCAGCGGGCAAGCGTTTGACAATCGCGCGCGAGTAATTGAGCGTGTCGTCGGCGTTCGTCGCATTCGGCAGCGCGTCGAGTGCGTAGGCTTGCGACAGCATGATCGTGCGCACCAACGGGCGTAAGCGAAAGCCGTTTTCCACGAAGTCGCGACCGAGCGCCTGCTTCAACTCGGGATGCGTGGGCGGATTGGTCGGTCGCACGTCGTCGATCGGCTCGATCAGGCCGCGCCCCATGAGGTGATACCAAACAAAGTTCACCTGCGAGTCGACGAACAAGGTGTTTTCGCCTCTGGTGAGCCACGCCGCGAGCGGCTCCAGGCGATCGGCTTTCGCTTCAAACGTCGGCGTGTCACCGCCGAGAAATTTAGGCACCGCATGCTGACCGGTGCGAGGATTCTTCACTTCGCCCTCTTCCTTGATCAGCACGATTTGCTCGCCTTTGAACTCGTTTTTGTCGAGGTTGTCGTTGCGTTTGTTTTCGCCGACCTGTTGATAGTCGACACGGGCGAACAAGGCCGACCATTGGTAATAGTCGTCCTGAGTCCAACGGTCGAACGGATGATTGTGGCACTTCGCGCATTGCAGACGTACGCCCATGAACAACCGCGCGGTGGTCTCGGCGCGCGTGGCCGGATCGCGGTTAGCGCGATAGAAATTCGCCGGCGGGTTCTCGAACGTGCTGCCGCGAGAAGCGACCAGTTCGCGCACAAACTGATCGACCGGCTTGTCGCTGGCGATGCTCTCTTTAATCCAAGCGTAAAAGACTTCAACGCCATGCGGGTCGAGCACCTTCTCTTCGGTGCGCAGCAGGTCGGCCCACTTGAGCGCCCAATGCTCGGCGAACTCGGGGCGTTCGACTAGCGCGTCGATCAGCCGCTCGCGCTTGTCGGGGCGCGTGTCGGCCACATAAGCGCGGGCTTCTTCCTCGGTCGGCAAGATGCCAATTGCATCCAAGAAGGCGCGCCGCACAAAGATCTGATCGCTGGCAACCTGCGAAGGATTGATCCGCAGCGACTTCAGCTTCGCAAACAAATGCTGGTCGATGTAGTTCCGCTCAGGCGGCGCTTGCCACTGAAAGTCAGCGTGCGGCCGCGCATAGATCACCGCTACCGGCACCTGCTGATCGAGGAAACGCACCAGCACGGTCGTCTCGCCCCATTGGCGAAAGCGAACGAGGCCCGTGGGCTCAACCGACACCAACAAGCTCGACGGCTCGTAACACGCGCTGGCAGTCACATCGCGCGACGTCCCATCGCTGAAATGAGCCACGGCGCTGATTTGCACTGGCTCGTCTTCGCGGAACAGAATCGTGCGCAGCGGTTGCACGGCGAGCGCTGTCAAACGAGGCTCGTCTTTGTGCGGGCCGGCAGCGCCGCCTGCGATCCACGCAGCCAGCGTGCGATAGTGTTCAGAATCGCGAGAAAATCGCACGCCGCCTTGATGGGCGACGCCGCCGCTCGGCTTGCTCAGCACCAGGCTGGCGTCGGGATCGAGCACGTTCACGCGCCGCCCCGCCAGTTCGCGCACGAGCGCCGCATGATCGGTCACCGGATCTTCGCCACGCAGGCTGAGCTTGAAGCCGCCCTTGCCATTGGCGTTGCCATGGCAAGCGCCCATGTTGCAACCGGCTTTGCTGAGCACCGGCATCACATCGTTAATAAAGCTGGGCGTGTCCGCCGCTGCGCTGCGCACCGCGCACCAGCAGGCGACCAGAACGACCAGGCGGCAGATCCATTTCATCATGCGGGCTCTGGTGGGAGGAAGAAAGCTGGTCGTTATTGTACTTCACCACCTCGGCGGGTGAATGCTTACAGGACTTCCCTGATCGGCAGCGCGCCGGAATCGACGATCATCTGCGGGCGACCACGGAAATCGAACAACCGTTCGCGCGCCAGATCAACGCCCAAGTTGCGATACAGCGTGGCGTGCACTTCTTCGAACGTTACGGGGCGTTCGACGACTTCGCCGCCCAGGCGATCGGTCGCGCCAATAACCTGGCCGGTGCGCATGCCGCCGCCCGCCATCAACGCACACGAGACCTTGGGCCAATGATCGCGCCCGGCGTCTTTGTTGATTTTGGGCGTGCGACCGAACTCGCCCCACACGATGACCGTGACGTCTTTATCGAGCCCGCGCTCGTACAAATCTTCGACGAGCGCCGCGACGCCGCGATCGAACGTGGGCAGCTCTTCGCGTGCGTTGCGAAAGTTCTGGCCGTGCCAATCCCAAAAGCTGTAGTTGACCGTTACCACGCGCGCGCCGGCTTCAACCAATCGCCGGGCGAGCAACAAGTTTTGCGGAACGCGCGGCGCGCCGTCCCCTTTGGGCTGATCGGGATTGCCGTTGCCATAGCGCTCGATCGTGCGAGGATCTTCTTTGCTGATATCGAGCGCATCGAACAGATCGGACGACGTCAGAATGCCCATCGCGCGTTCGGTGAAGACATCCATGCCGTCCATCTTGCCGCTGGCGTCCCACTGACGGCGGAACTGATCCATGCCGGACAGCAATTGGCGCCGATCGGTCAAGCGATCGACCGAGATGTCCTTCAGCACCAGGTCTTCGCGCCCTGGCCCAGTCGGACGAAACGACGAATGGCCGAGACCCAGGAAGCCTGCGCTCGGTTCGTTATACGGTTTGTGCTGCGTGGTGTAGCACAGGCTGACGAACGGCGGCACGCCTTCGCGCGTCGGGCCTTGAAACTTCGAGATCACACTGCCGAAGTGAGGCCAGCCGCCTGCTGGTTCGTTGCGAGAAAGATGTCCTGTCAGGCATTGATAGCTGGCGTGATCGTCGAGCGCGCCGACAACACTGCGGATCGGCACCAAACGGTGCATGTTACGCGCGAGATTCGGCAACAGTTCGCAGATCTCAATGCCGGGGACGCTGGTTTTGATGGGAGCGAACTCGCCGCGGATTTCGGACGGCGCGTCCATCTTCAGGTCGTACATATCCTGATGCGGCGGACCACCACATAGGAAGACCATGATCACCGACTTGTGCGAACGCCCAACGCCGGCCGCCGCTTCGCTGGCCAGCAACTGCGGCAGCGTTAAGCCGCCCAGCCCGAGCGCGCCGATTTGCAGAAAGCTGCGACGCGAGACGCCATCACAAAAGCGCGGCGTGCGTTGCTTGCGGGCGATGAAGTTCAGCATGGGAAAGCCCAACCGTAGAGAACAATGCTCGTGAAGACGAAGCGAAGGCTTCGTCTTACGCCTGCCGGGCTGCTGCCCTGGCCCCGCTCGCTAGATCAATTCCTTCAGCGGCTCAGCACCTTGGTCGACCAGGTTGTGCGGGCGGCCGCGCAGGTCAAATTCGCGCGTGGCGCGCAGGTTCAAACCAATGTTGTGATACAGCGTCGCAAAGACTTCTTGGAAGGTGACCGGGCGTTCGGTGGCGTACTCGCCAAGGCGATTCGTCGCACCAATCACCTGGCCGTTGCGCATGCCGCCGCCTGCCAGCAGCGCGAAGCTGACCTGCGGCCAGTGATCGCGCCCGGCGTCTTTGTTGATCTTAGGCGTGCGACCGAACTCGCCCCACAC
>JAEZGD010000453.1 GCA_023417165.1 Planctomycetota bacterium | reverse complement strand
TTGCTCCGAACATCAGCGATCAAACGTCCTTCCTGGCTTACGAGTTTCGCTGGCACGACGAAGAGCGATCGGTGTGGCTCCTATCGGACAACGAGCCGGAGAATCCTGCCGAGTATTGGCGGATGCTGGGGAATCGTGTGCGGAGCGTGGAGCAGAACCTGACGGTCGGCTTCAGCTTCGACGCCGGCGAGACCGAACAAGACGCCCGCGCACGTTGGGCAGTCCAAATTCGAGAAAAACTGGCCCGCGATCACGACGTTCTGATCGCCCACGCCGCCTTGCGATTGGCTGATTTTCAGGCCGATTACCCCGACGCTCCGATTCCTGACGAAGTGCTGATCCATATTCGCGGCTATGACATTGCATCGCCAGATGCGCAATCTTCCCGCCAGGCATTTACCCCCTATCAGATGGCATTCGCTCGCTGGTCCCCGACGGCGGACTATCCGTCGGACGTGATCCCGATTGAAGCCTTCGACCCCGTCACAGAACAGTACGTCTTTCAGCCTTGGGCTAACGAGGTGCAACCATGAACGCGGCCACTGAAACTTTGAATCCTGCTGTGGAGATCGTTGGCGTTCAGCCCTGGCTGCCGCGTGTGTTGTCGCGTTGGTCGTGGTGGACGCGATCCGTGCCCGCCGAGATTTATGCGACCTTGCGAATCGGTGTGGCGTCCGTCCTGTTGCTCGACCAGGCGATGACCATGCTGCCAAATCTGCGAGCGATTTATGGCGCAGGCAGCACCGGCGCTCCGCAACTGTATACGTGGATGTTTGAACATCCACAGTGGCATTGGTCGCTACTGCAAGGCATCAGCGATCCGCAGGCGATTCAATTGATGTTGTTCGTGTGGATGGCCGCGACCATCGGCCTGCTGATTGGTTGGAACACGCGTCTATGTGCGATTGTGGTGTGGCTGCTTGCCGTATCGTTCACCAATCTGAACGTCTACGCCATCAACGCCGGCGATCACATCCGCGGCATGTTGCTGCTGTACCTGGCAATGCTTCCTTGCGGAGCCGCTTGGTCGATCGATGCCTGGCTGCAATCGCGTCAGCGGGACGGAGTCGCCCGTTCAGCCCGCGTCCATGTGCATCCCTGGGCGTTGCGACTGCTGTTGATTCAGCTCGCTTGGATGTATGGCGCCAGCGGTTTGTGCAAGCTTTCCGGCCACAACTGGGTGTCAGGCAGCAGCCTGTACTACGTGATGCATGACCTGAGCCTGACGCGCTTCTCAGCCGAGATGGCGCAGGTCCCTTATTGGGCCATGCAGGTGGCCACCTGGTCGGTGCTTGCCTGGGAGGTCTTGTTTCCGCTGTTGGTGGTCTTTCGCCGGACCCGCGTGTGGGCTTTGCTGGCCGGCGTGGCGATGCACTTTGGCATCTTCGTCACGATGGAACTCGGCTGCTTCCCGCTGTACCTACTGGCGGTGTACGCGGCACTGTTGTTAGAAGTTTGGTGGCTACGAAGCGAGCGAAAAGCCGCTACGGCGCCCGCGGCCGATAACGCAACGAATCGGTCAAGCAAGAAACGCGACGCTGTTAGCTACCAACCGCAGTTCGCTTGAGACGCGCCATGGTCAGAAGCGGCGATTAATTTGCAGCAGGTATTCGGTGTCGAAGACACGTTCGGAACGAGCCGGCACCACGACCCCAGTGCGAAGTCGCCAACCGCTGTCGAAGGCCACTTGCAAGCCGGTGGTAAAGTGCACCTGTTCGTACGAAGCCGAGACGGGAGTATTGATGGCAACGGAGGTGAGTCCGCCGTTGGCCACTAGTTCGTCTTCGTTGCCCAGCGGCGTGGTGTAATGCACTTCGCCAACGACGGCCAGGCTGCCACCGCAGTTGCCACAATCGTAAGGCGGAATCAACCAATAACCGCCACCCAGGTCGAGTCCCAAGAGCGCCGGCTGGTTGATGCGGCCCACGAACTCCCGATTGGCGGGCGTATTCAACGTGGCGTAGAAGGGGGCGCCATGCGTGGCGATATCCAACTGCAGGAAACCGTGCGAGAACCAGCGGCCATACTGGTGAGTGCCCGCCAGAAACGGCACCAGATGGACCGCGTCCGGTTCCATGCTGGCCGAAATGGGGCCATACGTCACCAGGCCCTCCGAACCCGTGGGCAGTTCGACGCCCAGCCCGGCCGACCAGGCGATTCCTTCGTCGGCGTACAAAAGCCGTTTGAGCAACACGTTCAGATTGCCAACGCTTTCGGACTCAACACCGAACGGCGCTGGAGCCGCAGAAGGTCCCGCAATGCCGTCCGCATTAAAAGCGGCACCGAACGGCATGCGCACTTCGATCGACGTCGCGCCGCAATCGAGCAGTTTCTCGAACGCGATGACCGACCGGTGCAACGACTGGGATTGGCTTTGCGGCGGCTGGCCAAAGCCGCCGAGAGTTTGAATGTCAAACGCGCCATCGAAGTAGTTGTAAGCAAGCCAGACGCGATCGTCGGGCAGCGCGTGATTGTTCTCTGCGGCGCGCAAACCGGAGATGCCGGCCGCCAAGGGGACCTCGGTCCGCAAGCCGGGCAGGCCTCCCGTCGGAGGTTGGATTTCAAGCACGGGACCGCCACGACGGAAGTCGCCAAACATCTCGGGCACGCTTAGCAAACGCGAACGGCTCGACGACTGATAGTACGTTCGCAGTTCGTTCGACGTCGAAGGAGGCGCGCTTGAGCTTAAAAACGCCGTAAACGGACTCGTATAAAGGGACGGCGATACGAGCGAGCTCGAAAAGTCGCCAGGCGCAAAATCAACAACGGCCGGTCCTCGCGGCGCGCGAGCTGAAGGCGGCGCGGCGGCTGGCTGCTGCAAGGTTTGCGAGTCAGACGAATCGGTCGGACGAGCGCTGGCTCCAGGCGTACGCGTGTTGGGCTGCGCCAGCTGAGCTGTTGCTGAGCCAGGCCATGGCGGCGCGCAGCAGGCAGCGCACCAGCCGATTGCTAGCAAAGCGATGCGCCATCGTCGATTGGCCATGAGCGACATCCTTGTCGATAAACGGCCGGCAGTCTGGACTTACAAATAAATCGATGTCGTCTCGGAACCCACCTAAAACCTGCTGTCTCACTTCGATCAGCGCTACCGAGCGAAGCATGCTAGCAAGAGAGGTGACGTCCGGCTGCCCTAGCAAGCCAAGAACGCTCGGTCTAATTATCGTCGAATTGCCATTCGCTGCTCGCGGCAAACTTGACGGCAGTCGTCACTCGTCCTGATCGCAAATTCACTCCCAGTCGACGATGAAGCCAATGCTTCATCGTCAGGCCGTGATGGAGGCCGAGGCGGTACGTGAGACGATCACTGCGTGTTAACGCCAACTCGACCGCTCTACCTTTCCAACTCAAAGCGATTCCAGAGATGTCTTACTCTTGGAATAGCAGAGGAGCGAACTCACGCAGGCTACGACGCCAGGTATGCCATTCGTGGCCGGTTTTGGGGGAGATGTAGAACTGGGCGTTGATGTCGGCGTTCTTTAACGCCTCGACGTTTGCCTTGGGATCGCCGCCGCGGCGTGGGCCGCCGTCTTGAAGCTCGTGGCCGCCATAGCTGACGAAGACCAGCCGATTGTTCTTCTTGAAGGACTCCAGATCCTGAATGTCATCGAGGCCAATGCTGCCACCGCTGAATAGGCCGATGTGGGAGAAAGTATCGAGCTTCTTGAGTGTGATGGTCTTGGTTTCCATGCCGCCCATCGATAGCCCGGCCATGGCGCGGTTGGGTTGATCGGCGAGGGTGCGGAAATGCGTATCGATGTAGGGAATCAGTTCGTCGCACAGCACGGTCTGGAAGGGGCGGATGTCGAACTCGCGCAATCCGCCGATACGTGCATCGTTCGTCATGCCATAGGTCATCACAACGATGAATGGCCGAGCTTTCTTCTCGGCGATCAGATTGTCCATGATTAGCCCCGCGTGGCCCTGTACGCTCCAGCCGTATTCGTTTTCGCCATAACCGTGTTGCAGATACAGAACCGGGTATCGCTTGTCGGCTCCTTCGTCGTACCCAGGCGGCGTATAAACGAATGCCCGGCGGTGAGTGTCGGTGCTCTTGGAGTGAAACAGAACTTCGCGAATCTGACCGTGGGGAACCGTCTTCACGGCGTAGAAGTCGCGATCGTGTGCAGGCACTTCTACACCGCTGCCCCAGCGATGGGCTCCAAAGAAGACCATGCTGTTGGGGTCCGGCACTTCGGCCCCATCGATCTTGATCATGTAATAGTGAAACCCTTCATCGAGCGGGCGCGAATAGCCAATCCAGGCGCCATCTTCACCCTTCACGAACTCGGTACTATCCCGGAATGTCACGCCAACACTCTTCGCCTGGGGCGCCACGATGCGGAACTTCACGCGCCCCTCGGAGTTCACTTGCGGGTATTCTCGCCCAGCCTGATTCGTCGGCGCAGGCTGAAAGTCGTCCTTGATACCTTCTGGTAGTGAAGACGACTGAGGCTTGGCTTCCGCCGCAGGTGGATCTTCGCCAGTCGCAGCAGCACGCTTCAGAGCGACCTTCGTCGCCTCGTCATTAAACAGCAGTTGGGCGAAGTGATAGAGATTGTTTCTCCAGTGGGTCGCGTCATGTCCGTAGGTATCCACATTCCAGAGGTGCGGAATCTCGTTCTTCTTCAAATGGCGTTGGACTCGCTGGCTGACGCGGATCAGGCCATCCTTGTTACCGCAAGATAGCCACAGCAATTTGAGTTGCTCTCGCGTCTTGGCGGGATCAGTAATCAGTTCCTCCGGTGCCTTCGTATTTGGGGCAGAGGAGAAGCCCCCAATCCAGGCGAACGTGTCGAGGTGTGCCAGGCCAAAGTTCAGTGACTGCCCACCGCCCATCGACAGGCCAGCTAAAGCCCGGTGTTCGCGATCCGCCTGGACGGAGTAACGCGACTCAATCGCCGGAATCACATCGTCCAACAAATCCCGCTCGAAAACCGCAAAGGCGGGTGCCGACTCGAAGGCGTTGCCTTCCGCCCGGTCGTTCTTGCGGGCGCGACCGTTGGGCATGACGACAATCATCGGCACCGCTTTGCCGTCCTTGATCAGGTTGTCGAACAGCCGGTCAGGCGAGGCGAAGCGTTGCCATTCGGTCTCATCGCCGCCAATGCCATGCAGCAAATAGAGCACCGGATACTTCTTCTCCTTTGAGTAGCCCGGTGGCGTATAGACATTCATCTTGCGCCTGGTGCCGACTGTCTTCGAGTCGTACTCGATCATCTCAAGCTTGCCGCGCGGGATATCGTCTCGCCGGGCGACGATGCTCTCCGGCGGATCAGCGAAGGCTTGCTTGTCGTCGGGTCCAAGTTCGATGGGACCACCGAATCCGCCAGGGCGTTGAGGGCGGGCAGGTTGTTGCTGACGCACTCGATTGGCCGGTTCTTGGACCTGGGCGCGACGGCCCATCCCTTCACGCTCCTGAGCTGCCGCCACCGCCACTACGCAAAGCAGCAACCCGCCCATAACGATGCACTTTTGCATATTGGTCCCTTTAGGTCTTGTTCGCGGTCGACTTGGTCACCATGACCTTCGTAGAGTCCGCGAGCGATTTGGATACGTGTCCCAAAAGTTTCACGAGTGTTGCGATCTCTTTCTCGCTGAGAGAACTCACCATTTTGTCCCGGATCGGCTGGCCCGCCTTCCACGCCTGGCGATACTTACGGATGCCAGCATCGGTCAAAGCGACGGTTCGCGCGCGGCCATCGGTAGGATGGGTTTGACGCGAGACGAAACCTCGCTTTTCCAGCAGAACCAGCATGGCGCGCACGGTACTAGGATCGGAGGGCATGCGCGCGGCTAGTTCGCGTTGTGTGAGCGCATGGCCGCGCGCCAGCGTCGCTAACAGCACAAACTGGTCGGCGGTCAAACCCAGCTTCGCAAACTGCAGATCCGAGCAGCGATGCAGCGCCAGGTAAGCAGCCCTCAGTGAAAGCGGCAATTGATCCTTTGATTCCATCGATTCGTCTCAACCCAAAACCGTGTGTATACGCACGAATTTAGGCAGCCGTCAGACAACAAGCAACAATCATTTCCAGAAAAGTGTCCGATAGTTGGCGCTTCGCTTAAAACGCAATGAGACTAGCCGCGAGGCTGAAGCCCAATCGCTAGGAATGACCTAGCCAAAGCAATCGCGTGTTGCGATAGGTGCAAAGCAACCGCCGACGGAGCGGGGCGGAAAGAGAAAACCCCCGTCCAGCATTGCGTGGACGGGGGTTGGCGATTTAGAGTTCGACCGCCTCGACCTCGGCAATAAAGCGATTGGCGTCGTTGTCGAGGAACGATGCGACCACGTTGAACACCGCGTCCGAGAAGCCGCCGACATTCAGGATGTCAGTCCGCTCCGCCGCTTGCGTGGTGGTGTACGGCTGGAGGTCGATGCACACCAGCTTCGGGTTCGCCACGCCTAGCTTGCGCTGGTTCGTCACGAACTCGTGCCACTGCGTCATCACGCCCGTCGAGCCGTAACGGCCGGTGCCGACCCAGCTTTCGTTGTCGCTCAACAGCACCGCACCCGCGAACTGACGATGCGCCAGACGGGTGTTGGCCTCTGCCAGCGGCAGCGAGCAGTTCGTGCCGCCGCCACCATACTTCGCCAGACGCTCCGCCAGGCTCAGAATCGAGTCCTGCGGATCGACCTTCACCTGGTACGCGACCGTGTCGAACGGGATAACCACGCTCGCAGGGTTACGCCGCAGCACAGCCGCTGCGAACAAGGCGGCCACATCGACGCAGCGCATCTTCGTGGTCGCCCCGCGGCCGCGATGTCCCGTCACCGGCGCTGCCATCGAGCCCGACACGTCGAGTCCAATCACGACCGGTGCCGGCAACTGCGGAACGTTCCCGCAGGCGATCTCGGCCGCCTGGTGGAGCGCCGCCTTGATACGTTGCGGCACTTCGTCCGCGGCGTTCAAGTAAGCTGTCAGGAACTGGTACGGAAACTGGCGCGAGCGGCGAATATCATCGGCATCCGCAATTCGCGACGCGACGTATTCAATCAACTCCACATCGGTGCCATGCTTGTCGAACACCTCGTGACGCAGCAGCGTGTTGAGGTTCATCCGCAGCGCCTGCGGGCCCATCTGCCGGGCGATCGCCTTCCACACCAGCGGACCATTGGCGGCGTCCGCCAGCAAGTCCCAGCGGACCGACAAGTCGCCCAGCAGCATCGCTTGCAACTCCGCCGGTTCCGCCTTGCGGTACGCAATCAGGGTTTGCACGAGCGCCGGCAGGTCAGACTCCGTAGCGGGGGCCCACTTCTCGAC
>JAEZGD010000421.1 GCA_023417165.1 Planctomycetota bacterium | reverse complement strand
CGCCAGGCTTGCAACCGACCGGTGCTCCATGGAGCAGCTACACCAACGGCAACGGCATGATCGCTGATCCCGATCTCAACGCCATTTGGCCGACGCTGACCAACTGGCGCGGCGCGACCAGCAGCGCGATGCGCGGCCGAGGCATCTCGTGGGCAGCGACCGGCACCATGTGCACGCTCACGAATGGTTATTGCCCTCCGAACAGTCGCATTCCCGATATCGCCATTCACAACAACGGTTACTTCGCGCCCCGCAGCTTTCATCCCGGCGGAGCGGTCGTGCTCCTGGGCGATGGCTCGGTGCGATTGCTGCCGAACAACATCGACACGCTCGTGCATCGCCAACTGCATAGCTGCAATGGTGGCGAAGTCGCAATCGTTCCTTAACACACGTCGTTGATGCTTTTGCTTCTTCAAGGGTCACTGCCGTGTTACGAAGTTTCATCGCGCTCGGGCTAGTCGCACTGCTGACGGGCGCAGGCTGCGGTGTGCGGCCTGTTACCGGCGGCACGCCAGGTCGACTATTGTCAGGTGGAACGCCGGTGGCCGAAATGCAGATCGCGGTGTTCCAGGACGACGGCTCGGGCTGGCAGCAAATCGGCTTTGGCGTGACCGCAGGCGATGGCTCGTTTGCGCTCGTCAAAAACCAGGCACAAGGGCCATTGTTACTCTCGCCCGGCGATTACCGATTAACGCTCGAATCGGTCGGAGCTCCGGTCACGTTCCCTGCGGTTTATACGCAGCCGAGCCAAACCCCACTGCAAATCACCTGGCCAACGCCTGAGCAACGGCTCGAATTAGCGGCCCCGGTCGTGCTGGCCCCGCAAGGATAACGAACAATCCATCTCCTTCGCGATATACTGAACGCTATCGCAATCCAGGTACCGCAATGAATGACAACTCTCGATCCTCCGATGGCAATGGCCTCATCGCAGTGATCTTCTTGATCGTATCGATCTTGCTAGGCCTTATTGGCTTGGGCGCAGGCTTCTTTTTCCTGGGTCGGACGACCACCACTTATGAAGCAGTAATTCTCCCCGACAAAGTCGCTTCGATGAGATGGGCGGACACTGCTGCAATCTCGTTTGACTTGTCGACGCTTGACATCAAAGACACCTTGGAAGCGCCGGCGATTGCTGTCACCCACAGCGGTCACGTAGTGGTCGCTTACGCCTCGCAGCAAAGCGATGATCAGCGCGCCCTGTTCTTGACGCGCTCGACCGATGCCGGGCAAACGTTCACTTCACCGCAGCAGTTCCGTCAGACCAAGATCTATCACTCGGTCAGCCAGATGAACGGCAAGGAAGTCAAGCGCGCGGTGCGATTGCTTCCGCAACTGGCGAGCGGCGGCGGCAAGGTGTTCTTGGGCTGGCTCGAACCCAACGCCGACAACACAACGATCTATTGCTATGTCGCCGAATCGACCGATGAAGGCGTGACGTTCGGCGAGCCGATGCGCGTGCACGAAAGCGAAGGCGCGCGGCCGAACTTCATTAGCCTCGCAGCCGACGAGCATGGCAACGTCGCCGCCAGTTGGCTCGATACGCGCGCTGGCATCAAGCAACCATTCGCTTCCGTGAAGCTGGCCGGCGAAGCAACGTTTCAGCCGGAAACGCAGGTCTATTCGTCGCCCAACGAAAGTGGCGTCTGTCCTTGCTGTTCGACCGCGGTGACCATCTCGCCAAGCGGCGAAGTCTTCGTCGCGTTTCGCAATCAGCTCGACGGCTATCGCGATATCTACGTCGCGTCGCGCAAGCTGGCGGCCGATAGCGAGTTCGGCCCCGCAGTGTCTGTCGTTGAGAAACCAACTTGGAAGTTCGATGGTTGTCCGCACGACGGCCCGACGCTGGCCATTCACAATAACGAACTCCACGTCGCGTGGATGGATGCCAGTTTGGGACAACCGACTTGCTTCCGTAGTTCGTCGCCGCTTGCGACGTTGCAGTTCACGCCGGCAACACGCTTGACTCAGTCGACTTCCGACCAGGAAGGCAACGCGAAGCTGCTGAGCAGCGATGCAGGCATCAGCGTGACTTGGGAGAAGAGTGTCGCGGATGGAAGCAGCGCCGATCTCGCGAATACAGAGAACGCTGGCACGCATGAACATGGTGGAGCGCCGGGAAGTGCTCGCGCGATTTACTTCGAGTCGCCCACGCAGCCCAGTCGCATTGTTGCACTGCCAAGCCCTGGTGTTTATCAATCACGCCCGGCGATTGCTTACGTATCGGGCGTGACGATCCTGGCGTTCAACCAACTCGACGACCAAGGCAAGCGCGTCGTCATTCAGGCGATGGCTCCTTAAGGCACATGTGATGAAGCTGGCGATTGGCATTGCAGTTTTGCTGTTGGTGCTTGGGGCTTCGCTTGCCGCCGGCGTGTACTTGCGCACGCAGTGGACTTCGGCCCCGCCATCATCGATTGCCTCCTCAGGCCGTGGCGCGATGCTATACACCATGCACTGCGCCAAATGCCATGGCGACGAAGGTCACGGCGATGCCGAAGGTGCCGAGAAACTGGTGCCGCCGCCGCGCAACTTCGCCAGCCGTCCGTGGCGCTTTCAACCGACGGCCGAATCGATCGAGCGCGTCGTCACCGAAGGCATTCCTGGCACGTCGATGCCCATGTTCGGCGCGACGCTGCTGCCGGAAGACATTCAAGCCCTCACGCAGCATGTGCTAGTACTGGCAAGCGCCGGCAACAATGCGGTCGAGCAATACGATCCGTTTCGCGAAGCCCACTTCATGCGATTGGCGACGCCTCGCCCTGCCTCGGCGCTGGAACTGGAAGATGCCAGCGGCCAGCGACATTCGCTCGCGGACTTTCGAGGCAAGATTGTCCTCCTGAACTTTTGGGGTGTCTCGTGCGAACACTGCCTGAAGCGCATGCCTGCGCTGGCGACCTTTCAACAACAACTGGGCGATGACATCGTGGTGCTGAACATTTGCGCCGACGAAGATGACGCCGCTAATGCTCAGGAGA
>JAEZGD010000141.1 GCA_023417165.1 Planctomycetota bacterium | reverse complement strand
GACCAACTGCACTAGTTGCCGGGCGAGTTGCGAGCGATCGTCGCCCGCGAAGTACCACAAGCGTTCGAGATCGCGGAGTTGCTCGTTGTCGAAGGCGTCGTCGAACTGGCGCTTCAGCGGTTTGGGGGGCGTGATCCGCTTGCCGCGGCTGTGGTATTCATCGCGGGCGAGCTTTTGCACGTGCTGCGTTTCGTACTTCGCGAGGATCTTGCGTTTGCGTTCGAGCAGCATCGCCAGCAGTGCGTCGATGCTGGGGCCGAGCCCGGCGATCTGGCTGGGATCAATGCGCACCGCCTTGGCGAGCTCTTCATCGGTGAGCCGCTTCATATTGCCGTACCACAGCATGTGCTCGAAGGCGCTGCTGACGACATCGGGCGGCGGCTGCGACGGCGGTGGAAAGTTTTTCGGATCGTACTTCTGGTACGTGTGGATGATGCCGCCGATGCGGGGAGCGTGAGGCATAAGTCGCCTTCGATTCAGCCGAGCAAGTGCTGACTGAGAATTCAGGATCAATCTTTGGCAATTTCAAAGCATTGTGCGTGCCGACAGAGAGGCAACGCTACTATCATTTTATCGCGCGGCGCGGAATGAATCATTCAATCTCGTAGCGCACCTTGCCGTGCTGCTGGCTACGGCTGATGCGGTCCATGGAGTACAGCCCGGCGAGGACGAACTCGACGCACGAAGCACGCACGGCCGTGTCTTGCGAGGCGTTGACCTCGAACGCTTTGTCCCACACCGGCGGCACGCGTTTGAGCCGTTCGGCATAGTGCGACGAGGGGAGCATGTCGCCGACTTCGATCTTCACGCCTTGGCTGAAGATCTCGCCGATCTGCGCAACGCCATGCTCGGCGACGTAGTCTTCGAAGACGATGCGGATCGCCTCGGCGACGACGGCGTCGAGCACTTGTCGCTCCGTCATTTGATGACTGCTCATCAAATCGAGTTCCAGCTTGCCGAGCGACGAGCTATAGAGGTGCCCCAGGTCGCTAATGCGCGGCACGGCCGGCTGTTCGCCGAGCGCGATCGCACGCTGCCGGGCGCTGGCGATCATGGTGCGATAGTTGGCGATGCTGAACCGTGCGCTGACGCCCGATTGATGGTCGATGTACTTCGACTGCCGCGCCTGCACGGTGATCTGCTCGACAATTTCGCGCATGAAATAGGGCACGACCACTGGAAACGGTCCGCCGAGGTCGACGCCGGCCTCTTGCTCCATGATCTGAATGCCCAGGTCGCGCTCGCGCGGATAGTGCGTATGAATCACCGCGCCGATGCGATCCTTGAGTTGCGGAATGACCTTGCCGCTGCGGTTATAGGTGGCCGGGGTGGCCGAGAACAGCATCAACACGTCGATATCGAAGCTGACCGGATAGCCGCGAATCTGGACATCGCGCTCTTCTAGGATGTTGAACAAGCCGACTTGCACCAACTCGTCGAGTTCCGGCAATTCGTTCATGGCGAAGATGCCGCGATGCATGCGCGGAATCAAGCCGAAGTGCAGCGCGTCTTCGGTCGACATACTGACGCCGCCGACCAGCTTCGCGGGATCGATCTCGCCGATGATGTCGGCGAACTTAGTGCCTGGCGCGAGCCGCTCGGCATAGCGCTGCTCACGCGGCCACCAGGCGATCGGCGTGTTGGCTTCGTCGTGCTGGGCGACAAAATCACGTCCCGCTTTGGTGATCGGGTGGTACGGATCGTCGTGGAGCGGCGCGCCAGGCACATCCAAATAGGGAATGGCTTCGTCCAGAAAGCGGACCAGTGAACGCATCAGGCGGCTCTTGGCCTGGCCCTTCTCGCCCAGGAACAGCATGTCATGCCCGGCGAGGAGCGCGATGTTGATTTCGGGGATGACCGTATCTTCGTAACCGACAATGCCGGGGAACAATTCCTGTCCCGCAGCCAACTGGCGGATGAAATTGTCATAGATCTCTTGCTTGACGGTCTTGGAAACCCATCCAGAGGCGCGCAACTCAGACAGGGTGCGCGGTAATGTGCTAGAGCTCATGCGATGTGGGGAAAGTAGGAAAGCTTCGAATCGGCTGCTGCATTATAGGGGCCGGGCTAGCGCGCTTCCGACCTGCACCGCTTCGACACGCTTAAATTGGCTGCCGCTGTGCTCAAGAAGCAGGCAGACACACAGCCGCCAAGGGAGTCGATTGTGCAATTAACAATTTTGCGACAAACCGAATCTCGCAACGTAAACTAAGCATCGCCTATAGGTTGCGAATGCTAGCGTGGGGCTGAAGACGATTTAGGCACGGCGGTTGCTAAGAGCCGTATGACATAGGAATAATTGCTGTAAGTTATTTTGCGACAAACGTTTGCTGCAATGCCAACCCACAGGGATGAGGGATCGACGGTCTCGCCGCAGCCTGTATATTTGCATCACAGAGGCAAGTCGCCTGCAGCCGCGAAGCGCGTTGTTGGCCGCCAGCGGAACGGTGCTTTCTTTTACGAAAGCTTCACGGTGCTCCCTCTCTCGCCACCATACATCGCTTATAGATTCCACCTTGGAGATAGCCCACAAATTCTTCCATCGCCCGCAGGACCAGCGCGAACGTGAGGCCTTCGCGCACAGGGTCAGGAGGATGGATCATCGCGAAGAGGAAGGCACATGAACAGAGAAGGGACTGTGTGGCTGGCGCCGTCGGCGTCGAGCCCTGACCACGGATTGTTGACGGCTGCGCCCATCCAGGTGCGCGCCGATGGTCAGACGCTACTGATGATGGCGTTGTGGCTGTTCATCGGCGCGGTAGCGGCTTACGACGTCTATCTCTCGGTCAAGTATCAAGAGGTGCTGCAGTATCAGGAGTTGAACCCGCTGGGACGCTGGCTGCTGCAACTCGACGGCGGCAAGGTCGCCGTGTTCATGGGCTGCAAGTTCCTCGGCACGCTGGTGGTGCTGGGGGTGATTCAACTGCTGTACTTCTACCGTCGCCGCCTAGGCCTGACGGTGGCCACCGCCATGGCGAGCGTGCAAGTGGCGGTTGGCATGTATCTGCTATTTGCCTAATCGCTCGGAAGCGACAATGATCAACGAAGAAGGGCCCGCGACTGTCTAGCAGTCGGGGGCCCTGTGTGTTTCTTGGTCGATGTTTCGGGCTGCGATACTTGCACGTTACGGCAGAACGGCAACTTCGCCGCCTGCTCGCGTGCTGAGGCTTTGATAGACGGTGATGTCGATCTGATCGTTGATGATCCGCACCGAGCCATCGCCAATCAGGAAGTGCGCGCCGCTGGGATGGGCGCTGCTGAAGTCGTCGAAGTGGTAGCTTTTGTGATTCGGAGCGTGATCGGCGACACCGACGACGCGCGCCATGGCCTCGTTGGCTCCAGGCACCACGCCTTGCCAGAGGCTGTGTCCAAAGTTCGAGGCGCGTTCGCCGACGAGCAGCGTATTGCTCAGACCGTCGCGAATGTGGGCAAACGTGAGCTTGCTATTGTGATAGAAGCTGCCGTCGCCGGCCGAAGGCGCGTCTTCGATCTCGATCGTGCCGAACATGCCGACGTAGTTGCTCTTGCTGACTTTGAAGAGCGGCGACCCTTCCGCATCGATCGAGTGACCGTGCTCGTGACCATGGTCGTCATCATGCCCGTGATCGTCATCGCCGCCGCCATGCAGGTCGAACGTCTTGCCGTACGGATCGCTTGGGCAAATATAGATGGGCAACACCATCTCGCGCGCAGCCTGGTTGGCCGGATCGGAGATGGGCAGGTGCCGCTGGATCAACCCGTCATAGAGATTGCCTTGTTCCATTTGTGGCAGGATCTCGGCCGCCCAGCCCCAGCCTGGCGTGCCTTCGGGAGCATCGGCCGTCCAACCATTGGGCAGTGCGCCATAAGTATCGTGACGATTGTGCATCGCCAGGCCGACTTGGCGCAGGTTGTTTTTGCACTGCGACATCCGGGCGGCTTCGCGCGCGGCTTGCACCGCCGGCAACAGCAAGCCGACCAACACGCCAATGATGGCAATTACTACCAGCAGCTCGACGAGGGTAAAAGCAGAACGTCGATTCATGGCTTAAGCGCCTTGAGAAGTAAAACCCGTGCGACTGGCTTATCTTTCCATAATGCAATTCAATTGTCAATTCAGTTGTTGTTCATTTATCGGATCGCTTCAAATCGGTTCATTAGGCATTTTCGGCGCAGTCCGAATTGCAGTTTCGCAGTTGTTTGTTCGTAAGTCTTTGTGGTGGAATGTCTTGCGTCGATGCTTCCGTCGTAGCCGGCTGCGGCTTTTTGCGACAATGCCTACGCTATAATGCGTCGTTTGTGCTTGTGACACCCTGGAGAGGAGCTGATGAGCCGGATTTCCCACCTTATTGCTAGCATGGAATTCAACCGCGTGC